>JAKPEO010000019.1 GCA_029551925.1 bacterium | reverse complement strand
AAGCTAAATATAATAAATTTTATAAATTAATAGAAATTATCGCATTAAATGGCGTTGATAGATATATGCCGATGCTTGAAGATTTCAATCACCGCCGAAAATCTGAAATTTATACAGAATCATTCAAACAACAAATAAATTTTGAAAATAATAATTCAAAAGAAATTATAAAAAAATATTTTGAAAAAATAAACGGCAATTATGAAATTGATAAATTATTATATACGGATTTGAAAACATATTTACCAGACGATATATTAGTAAAAGTAGATATAGCGAGTATGGCAAATTCGCTTGAGTGCCGATCCCCGTTTCTTGACCATAAATTTGTAGAATATGTCGCTAAGCTTTATCCAACTTTGAAATTACGCGGGACGCAGACAAAATATATACTTAAAGAGGCATTTAAAGATTATATTCCGCAGGAATTGCTGCATCGCGAAAAGATGGGATTTACTGTTCCGATTTCTGAATGGTTTAGAAATGAACTTAAAGATTATATATTTTCTATTTTTAACGATAGATTTTTCGAGCGCGGAATATTCAATAAAAATGCAGTATTAAATATTTTGCGAGCACATCAATCGCGTAAAGAAGAACACGGTTATCGTTTATGGAATTTATTATGTCTTGAATTATGGTTTAGAAAATTTTTTGATTAATTCAGGAGACAGAAAATTATTTTTTTAGAAAAGTTTTTATTTCTGCAAATGTAAATCCTTTGATAGAATATAAAATTGTAAAATATATTAATATTCCGCTAATTATTAAAATAAATAGATTCCAATTTATAAAAAACAATAGAAACGCAGACATAATTATAGATGAAAATAATGCTTTTATAAGATATGGTAAAAATGGAATAATTAATATTTTAGAAAAACTTTTATAATAAAAATAAAAGCCCGAAATTTCAGCCAGTATAGTTAATAGCACAGCAGCAGTAATACCATATTTAGGAATAAAAAACAGACCAGGAATAAAATTTATTGTTGCTTGGAAAATTACAATTTTTAAATATTCTTTGTGCCTATCGCAAGCAATCATAGCACGGCAATATATATTATTAATGAGCATTAGTGCTGTTGCAATAGTTAATCCAGAAAAAGCAAAAATTGCTTGAATATATTGGTCGTTATAAAAGAATAAAATTATTTTTTTTGATAAAATTATACAGCCAAATGCCATTGGAATAGATAAATAACAGATAAATTTAGAAGTAAAATTTAATATAACAAATAACTCATTATGATTTTCTTTATATAATTTAGATAATCGCGGAAAAATTGTGTTATAATAGACAGTGCCTATTGCTGCGATAAAAAAAATTAATCTGTATGCAGCATTATAGATGCCGACTTCAAATGCTGAACGAAAATAACCAAGAATTAATGTATCACTATTAATTATGATTTGAACAAAAAACATAGAGATAAATAGCGGTAATGCAGAATTGATAATATTTTGAAAAAAATTTTTGTTTAATATTTTATTATTTTTATCTTCATTATTTTCTTTAATTAAAATATTATATAATAAAATCACTAAAAATATTGCAGTCATTGCAGCGCTTAAAGTAAAAATAATAGGAATTCTAATATAATGATTTGGCAGTTTAATAAAATAAAATATAGCAGCAGCATAAATGATTTTGAAAATAATAATTATAATATTAGAAGCCAGCATTTTTTCAAATGCAATAAAAACCCATTCTAAAGTAAATGCTCCTATTAAAAGGGTCAAACCATAAATAACAGTTATATCAAGCACATTATTCCAAAATAATTTTGTTATTAGACATAAAACAACGAAAGAGAAGAAAGAAAATAATAATCTTAAAATTAAAATTCTTATAATAAAAAATTTTTTTTTTGAGGTTTCTCTTGCCAATTCTTTAATTGCAACTGTTGATATACCGAAATCGCTAAAAAGTTCGAAATAACTTAATATTACTAAAGATAAATTAATATTTCCGAAATTCGTTGGTCCTATTTTTTTTGCAATATAGATAGTAGTTAAAAATCCTATGAATCTTGAAATTATTTCCTTTGATATAACAGAAAACAGATTAACAAATATATTTTTTTTAGTCATATTTATAAAAAAATAATAAATTATTCGAGTTTATAATTTCAATGTAAAAATGTCAAATTTAATATAAAAAAATTCGGAAAATATCACAGAAATGGTATTCCCGCTACGGAATATATTATAAAAAAGTAAATCTAATTCAATAGGAAAAAAGTGCAAGAAGAAAACGCATCAAAATTAGGTAACCAATTATAATGGACTGAAAAAGTCAAGACAAAACAAATCAAGCGCCTTTTCCTTTTTTTAAAACTAAATTAATCATCTCCTCGTTTCCATAATAAACTTAATCAGAACATAAATTAACAAGCGCTGAATGTTCGCCAAAAAATTATATTTATAAAAAAAAATAATTGAGCGCAAGCGCCTTAAATAAAGTAAATATAGATTCATAATTATAAAGATAAATATTTTCATATTTAATCGTTCTAAAAAAGCGTTCAACAAAAATATTATCAAGCGCTATGCTAGTAGAGTTCATTGAAATTTTTATATTTCTATCAATAAGAATTTGGTAAAAATTTTCAGAAGTAAAAAAAGAAAAAGTCCTATATTATTTTTTTGCCTATTTTTTGTAGTCCTTATACCCGCGATTTTATTTTTCGTAAAGAGAATACCCATGTATAGAGGGGATTTTTAGATTTCTGATTTTTTTTTGTCTTGACTTTCGAACGAGAGAATTTATAATAAATATAGAATTTATTTTTAAATTTAAAAATATTTTTATTATAACATTGCTAATATAAGTAATTAAATCGAAATTATAAAAAAATTAACAGTTAAAACAGCATTTAATATACCATATACTCCTAATTGATAAAAAAATAATTTTAAGATTTAAAAACTTAATTTTTTATAATAGAGGCGGATTATGAAAATAATAAGAAATTTTTTTATCTTATTAATTTTATTATTTTTTTTTGTAAATTTTATAACTGCTGACGAGCTTGATTTTGAAGATGCTTTAAGCGTGACGCTTAAAATGACAGATCCTGAGGATGGTGACAAATGCGTCTTAAAAGATTTTATAGTAATAGAAGATGACAAATATTTTTTTGTAGGCGAGCTGCATAAAAAAATGGGCAATAAAGGATATGCAAGATATGTCTATTCAGATTTATATACGCCGTTTTCAACAGTATTTTCAGCGGCGCCGCCGCAATCTGCTGATTTCAATAAAGCTTTTGAAATGGATACCAGTATAATAGTATTTGGAATGGAATATAATGACAAGGATCCTGATGAACAATTTTCATCAAGAACTCCAAGAATTTATAAATTTAATAAATTGGCAAGCCATCAAAATGATAAATCTATTTTTCCGAAAAAGGGCTATACGCTTATAAATATTGATAGAATGAATAAAGAAGATTTTATTTTATGTTATAAACGCTATGAAAATAATCGGTTTGTATATGGCGCTGCAATAGTTGATGCAAATGCAAAATTAAAGAAACAAAAAGATTTCACACAAATGGCAATTGATAATATCAAATTTGTAGATTCAGAAAATATATTTTTAACAGGAATAACAGTTGATAATGAAAACGGATATTTTAATATATTTAAGATAACAGAAAACTTTGATATTACCGCAGAAAATTCGATTAAATATGCTGCGGCTAATAAAATTGGCTTTGTAAATTACGGTATTTTTAATATAAACGAAAATACATTTGTAACATTTATAAATGCGCGTAATGACAAATTTCAGGAAATATGTGTAGCAATTGTTTTTGATAATCAATGCAATATAATCGATAAAATCGAGATGCCAAAACTCGATATAAAACAGCCATATGAAAAAATAAAAAGCATTATTCAAATTGAACCGACAATATTTTTATTTAGCGGTTATTTAGGCGATATTATTAACGCTAAAGCATTTATTCGATTGATTTCGCTTGACGGAAAAACTATATCAGTCAAATATTCAAAAAATCCGAATAATACATATATTAATTACTGCGCAGTGAAAAATAAGAATGATGAAATAATAACTATCGGCACGCAAGCAAAAATAAATAATTCGCCGGTTGATGTGAATATAGTAAATTACGGAAAATTAAAATATCCAAAGCCAAAAGAATATAAAGTATCAAAAATTTTAAAGCCAGTCAGCAGCGGGAATATTAGCGTCAGCAGTCAACCAAGCGAAAAGTCAGCGGATCTAATGCAAACAACTAAAACAACATCTTACCAATCGTCAAAAGATGAATCAGACGAGCCGTATTATTTGACAGATGAAAATAATAAAGTTTACGAAGCGCTTATTTTAAATTCTAAATATGATTCACTGCTAAAAATAAAAAAAATTTTTCAGCGTAGAAATTCTAATTATGTTTTGCTTGCTGAAATTATGAACGGGCCGAATAGAGAACCGGGAATCGACGGTTTAATGTTAATAGAATTAGATAAAAACTATAAAATAATTTGGCGAGAAAATATTTTTAGTTTAGAGCAATATAATTATGAACTGTTATCGTGTTTTGAAAATAATAATAACGAATTATTTGTTATCACAAACGCAATTAAAACAAAAACAATAAACGATAAAACCGTATATTTTTCAAAAGTCGAAATTTTGAAAGTAGATAAGGGCGCAATAATATCAAGGAATGAAATTAATTTTTCTAATAATATCTGGTGTTTTGGCGCCTATAAAATCAAAGAAAATGAACTTATATTATTATTAGTAGACAACGAAAATCCAACTGCAAAAAAATATTTTGCAGTTAAAACAGATTTTGTCGGTAAAATCATATCAAAGAAAATTTTGTCAAATTCTGAAAATCATACAAAATCTATTATCGATAAAAATAACGGTATTTTTACGGTTGGCGTTAATTTTGATAAAAAAACTGTTAGCTTCGCAAAATATAATGCGGCGGCTGGACTCGAATGGGCAAAAGAATATCCGCAATCAAATTTTTTAGTCAAAGATATTATTCAAACAGAAAATGGAAATTATATTATTGCCGGTATCGAACAGACATTATCTTATTCTAAAATTGCATTATTTATTTTAGATGCAAACGGAAATTTAGTAAAATATGAAAATGCGTATCAACCTTTTAAAGATAATTATTGTAATGTTTTTCAAATATTAAAACTTGAAAATGATAATTATTTGATTTTAGGGTCTATTGATGCAAAAACAGCAGAAAAAGTTTTTAATATGGCAATAAATGCGAACGGCATTCCGCTGTATCATAAAGTCGAAGAAAAACCGGAAGCACACTATACGCCGAACAGTATGTTGATTGACAATGATAAAAATCTAATAATTGCTGGGATAACTAAAACAAAAAATGAATCTTGGTTCGCAAAATTTACAAAGATAAAAGAATATATTTTTATCCGCAATTTCGGCGATATTAATTCGAATGTCGCTAAATACCAAGAAAAAACAAAACTCAGAGATTTGAAGCGTCGCGAAAGTTTGCAGCCGAAATCCGAAGCTGAAACTAAAAAATCAGACGAACAAAAAGAATATCAGCCGAGCGAATTAAAAAAACGCGAGCGCAGACGATGAATAAATTATTATAAAATTATAAAGCAAGTAATTTAGCAATATAGTATTAATTATAGCGTAAAAGCGCTTTTGAAAAATCAGTAAAGTTTTTTAACAGCGATTTTTTGGTCTGAATCTTATTGAGTGTCATATAATATTGCGGTTTTATTTTTGCTAATAAGTAATTTATATTTTCTGTTTGAATATATTTTTTTTCTGAAAAATAATTATTAAAAACAAGCGCTGATAATTTTATTTTATTGCTTTTAAGATAATGATAATTTAGCATAGTTTGGTTTATTGCGCCTAGTACATTTTTTATGACTAATATAACAGGCAAATTTAATTTTTTTAATAAATCAGCGAAATTGTATTTTTCATTTAGTGGCGAGAACAGTCCGCCTGCTGTTTCAATTAATAAAAAATCGCATTTATCTTGAAAATAATTGTAAGATTTGATGATTTTAGAAATTTGAATTTTTTTATTTTCTAATTTTTGCGCTAAATGCGGCGAACAAGGAATTTTAAAAGAATACGGATTATTTTCTGGCTGGATAATGATATTAAAATTATATTTAGCGAAAATGTTTTGCGCGTTATTTAATTTTTCTATTTGATAGACAAATTTCAAATCATCGGAAAAATTATAAGTATCGCCAGTTGAAATCCATTTTTGTGCTTCGACATTTAATTTTAATTTTTTTAGGGAATTGTATATGCCAGCGGTTACTATTGTTTTTCCGACATTTGTGTCAGTTCCGATTATTGCGATACTTTTCATTATTTTTCACACACGCAAATAAAAAATTGATAAGTTGCAGTGATTTTTCCAAAATTTTCAAAATATAATTTTTCTAATTCATCAATTTTTTTTTTAGTGAACATTTTATTTTTTATAAGCGGCTCGCCGCCTGTTCCTGTATATTTAATAGATTTTAATAAATCCATAAGATTCTCGTAATGATAATTAATAAAAAAATCAGAAATTAAAACATTACTAAAATTCTCTTGTAATATTTGCGATAGCGCTGATTTATCTAAAAAATAATGAGAGGCGATATTAATATTTTCATCAGAAAAAAATTTTTTTATTACCCTGTTTAATTCTGCAAATGTATTATTTCCGAAGATAGAAAAAATAAATTTGCCGTTGTTCTTTAATAATATTTTGATTTTTTTTAAAAGATTATGTTTATCATTAATCCATTGTAAAGCGGCATTAGATGTAATTAAATCAAATTTTTCAATATTAAAAATATTTTGTCTATCTATTTCAGAGGCGTCGCACTGCAAAAAGAAAATGCGATTATCGAAAATTTTAGATTTTGCGATTGTTAGCATTTCATTTGATATATCTATTGCTAAAATTTTTTTGAATGCGCAGGTTTCAATAATTTTTTTTGTGTAATTACCAGTGCCGCAGCCGAATTCTAAAATATAATCAAAATTTTGATTTTTTAATAATGGAAGCATCTTATCAATTATTGAATTTTGTATAATTGCGGCATTATCGTAATATTTTGCATTTTTAGAAAAATTATGAATTGTAAAGTTCAGCATTGATTTTGTCTAACACTTCCTTATATAAAAATGGCACGTGTGTGAATTTTGTTGTTATTGTATTTGCATTTTCTAATTGTTTTGAAATTTCTAAAAAATCAGAGAACGGCGCGATTATATCTTTTTCAGAATGGACTAAGATTACAGAATAATCTTTTAAAATGTGCGGTTGAAATTTGCAAATTTTTAGATAATTCAGCGTTTCAATCAAATAATCTGTTTGATATAGGTTCACATAATAATCCCTAAAATTTTGCAAGAAAAATTTATATAGTTGTTTGTCTCCAAAAAAAACTTTTTTATAAAAATTATCAAGCGCCGCAGTTTTATTTGCTTGTAATTCTAATATCATATTATCGATCAATTGCTCGTCGAATTTTAAAGCTGCGGCAATCATAAAAATTTTTTTTGGTTTTTGTCTGAAAATTTGATAATTGCTTTGCAGTAAATCTATTAAAATATAATTGCCCATCGACCAGCAAAGAACATAAAAATCATTGTTGTTTTTTAAGTCATAAAAGAAATCGCTAAAAATTTGCTGATAGTTTTTTAGAACTATAAAATCGCAGACAATAAAATTAGCTTGAAAATTCAATGTTTCAAATATTTTATAATCAAATGACCAGCCGCTAAAAATCAATAAATCCGTTTTTTGATTTTTATTAATATATTTTATTTTCACCAGAGTTCCTGAATTTTATGTATTATTCTTACGCGCACTATATGTTTTAATGGTTTGATTAATGTCCGTATATGTTCAGTTAAAATATTATCGACTGTAATAACTGTTTTTACATCATCGATTTTATTATGTCTCACAGATTCTATTGAGACAACATTAATTTTTTCTTTTGATAAGATTGTAAGCACTTCGGCTAATATTCCTATTTTATCTTTATGCGTGACTATTAAAGTTTCATATTCTGCTGAAATATTAACTTCAAATCCGTCGATTTCAAGAATATTGATTAATCCGCCGCCGATTGAAACGCCAATAACTTCAATATCCCAATTTTTTGAGGACATTTCAAACTTTACGGTATTCGGCGGATAATCATTAGGCAATTTATTATTGAAAAATTTGAATTTTATATTTTCGTTATGCGCAAGTTTATCTGCAATACATATTTTTTCAGAGGACGGCGGCAGTCCTAACAATCCTGCGAGCAGCGCTTTATGCGTGCCGTGTCCGGCGCCTGTATTTGCAAAAGAATTATATAAATGAATATTTACTTTTAAAGGTTTTTCGTTTAATATGCTGCACGCGGCAAGTCCCAATCGCACTGCGCCAGCAGTATGAGAAGAAGAAGGACCAATCATCGCTGGTCCGACAATATCTAAAATGCTATCGTATCTATCCATCATAATTTTTCACACATAACTTAAAAATAATGACACGCATTTTGTTGAAATGCACGGAGCGCTTACCAAACTGTCAGATTTATATAATGTATTTATAATTAAATCTTTGAAATTATGTTTGAGTATATTTCCAGCATATAAATCTTTGCGGTGAAAACACGGATAGACATCACCATAATAGTCAATAATAACAGCGCTGGTTCCCATAAAACAAGTCATCATATTAGTTGGTTTTATTCCTTTAATTAAATCGTGAAATAATTGAATATATGAATAAGTATTGTGTTTTATCATCCAATCGGAAAGTTGCTGTTTTATTTCTTTCCAGTCATCATCAGAAATTTTTGACAGCGAATATTTATCGAAATTATCAGAATTTTCTTGCAAATACAGCGGCTGAAAAATCACAGAGCGATTAGTGTCATTACTAAATTTTTTGTATATCCGATGTATATACTTAAAATTTTTTGAGGTTATTAGAAAAGTCGATGTGACAAAATCAAAATATTTTTCGATGATATTAATTTTTTGTTCATAAAAATCTATTTTGTTTTCTAATGTATCATTTAATTCTATTAAATTAGATAATGATATTGTAATACCATCTAATCCGCTATTTTTTAAATTTTCGCAAATATTATTGTCTATTATTTGGGCATTTGTTAATAATAGAGTTTCAAAATTAATTTTTTTTGAAAGTTTTATTATTTCGTAGATTTCTGGATATATCAGCGGCTCGCCGCCAGTTAATATAATAGTTGAAAAACCGTTATTTTTTAGATTTTCAAATAGCGTAGAATAATCGGATATTGTAAGTTTTTTAGAATTTGTATTTTGCGATTTATTATTAAAACAATAAAAGCAATTCAAATTGCAATCATCAGACAAAATCAAGAATGCTGTTAAGTTCATAGTTTGTTATAAAACTCCATAAATATCAATACTTCAATTAAATATAAATTTTCAGAAAAATCAATATATATTTATTTGCTTTTATTTTTTTATTTGCTTCGAATACGCTTCTAAAAATATTGGAATTTTTAAAGGTAAGCCAATATTTTAATTCTGATTTTTTATAATTTACTTGTTTTTTTAAATGTCATAAATTAAACTAAAACTACTATGATTGGAAAAATATTAGGCGGCGGTATAGCATTTTTGTTAGGCGCTAATCCGATAGGAATTTTGTTAGGCGTGGCGCTCGGACATTTGATAGACAAAGATAATCAGACTACTGTTATTAGCCGTGCTTGTCAAAATTGCAATACTTCTTTGAATGGCAATGAAGAATATTGTCCGGGCTGCGGCGCTGCATTAAAATCTAATTATTCTAAAACAGAACAGCAGCAAGCGGCATTTGTAACTGTATTAATTGTATTATGCGCTAAAATGGCACAAGTTGATGGCAAAATAGATGCGGCTGAAGCGCGTATTGTAAAAAAATTTTTCAAAGAAAAACTTAATGCAGATGACCGTTCATTAGAGCAAGTAAAAAATATATTTAAAGAAGCGTTAAATTCTCAATATAGATTAGAAGATATTTTAGTGCAGTGGAATACATTAGCCAATCCACAATTAAATTATATGCTGCTAGATTTGTTGTATCAGATAGCGATGGCTGATGGAATGATGCACTCTACCGAAGAAAAGTTTATTAATCAAATAGTTTCGCAATTAGGAATATCTGAAACTATTCATAAACAAATACGCGGCGCTTATATTTCTTCTATTAATCAGTATTATGAAATTTTAGGAGTATCGCCTAATGCTGATAATCAAGAAATAAAGAAAGCATATAGAAATTTAGTTACGCAATATCATCCTGATAAGCTTATTTCAAAGGGCTTGCCGGAAGATATGATTAAGTTCGCACAAGAAAAAATGAATAAAATTAATGAGGCGTATGAAGAAATCAGAAAAGCCAGAAAATTTTAAAATTAAAAATATTAAGAATAATTTTGACGATGATTTTTTAGGGAACGATGCTTTATTGACGCCGTTGAAATTTACTCAAACTTCTAATAATATAATCGAAGATTATTCGGAAAAAATGCAATTAATGAAATCGAAAAATTATGAAGGCAAAATTATTCTTATGCAACGCGATTATTTAGGCAATGCTCAAAATGTGTTGGATTTATCTAATTTTTTTGAAACACTTATACAAATTGAATTATTGCCGTCAAAATTAATATTAATTAAAGACGCTGTGAAATTAATAAGTTATGAAAGCGTTGCGCAGTCATTAAGAAAATTAGAAAAATTAAAAGTTGAGATTTTAATTGAAAAAGAAGCGCTGATGAAATTTGATTTATTGGATAAAGTCTCAATTGGTAAAATTTTTGATTTTTCAAATATATGTATTTTATTGATGACTAATCAAAATATTTTGTCCCTTTAAATTTTATGGCGTTAAAACTCAAAACAATTTCTGATAATTCTATTTTTCGAAAATACAATATTAATATAGACGATTATTTGCTTGCTATTAATAATAATAAAATTGACGATATATTGGATTATTATTTTTATCTGACTACCGACAGAAAAAAAATAAAATTTTCATTTCAAAAATCTGTCGATAATAAAATAGTGAATTGTTATATTGTCAATAGCGATTATTTTAATGCAGGCATTGATTTTTATGATTTTAAAGTTTTGCGCTGCGGTAATAATTGCGTGTTTTGTTTTTGCGACCAGCATCCTAAAACAGCGCGCGCCACTTTATTTTTTAAAGATGAAGATTATCGGCTTTCGTTTTTATACGGAAATTATATAACGTTGACAAATTTAAAAGATAGAGATTATGAAAAAATTATGAAATTAAAATTATCGCCGCTTTATATTTCCGTGCATTCTACTAATGACGAGATTAGAAGAAGAATGCTCGGTGCAAATTATAAATTTAAAATATTGGATAAGTTGCGGTTTTTCGCTAAAAATAAAATTAATATGCACACGCAGATTGTGCTGATACCCAATTATAATTTTGACGATTTAGAAAATACAATCAATGATTTATTGCAATTATATCCTAATATATTGTCTATCGCGGTAGTGCCAGTCGGCTTGACTAAATATCGTAAAAATCTTACGCCGTTAAAAAAAATAAATAAATTTCAGGCATTGAAAGTTTTGCGGATAGTCGAGAAATACCAAAAATATTGTTTTGAAAAATTCGGCAAATATATTGTATATGCGTCAGATGAATTTTATTTTTTGACTAATACTGCTCTGCCGGATTACAGCATTTACGGCGAATTTGAGCAATTAGAAAACGGCGTTGGTATGGCGTCAAAATTCAATTATGAATTTCATAAAAAAATCAAGCGCTATTCAAAAAAATTTAATAGAGAAAATCATTATGCGATTATTACTGGCAAAATGGTGGAAAATTTTTTTTATAATATTTCGCAGATTTTGAATAATGAATATAAAATGAATGTTAGCGTTATTTCAGTGTCAAATCAATATTTTGGAAAAAGTGTTAATGTCGCGGGCTTATTAGCTGGCGCTGATATTAATCGGACATTAAAAAAATTATATAGCGAAAAAAAAATAACTGATAATACGATTATATTGCTGCCTGCTAATACTTTGCAATACAATAGCGATTTATTTATTGACGGCTTTAAAATGGAACAATTTCCGAAAAATTTGAATATAAAAATTATCGAGCCGACAGCGCAAACATTATTGAAAACATTGACAAAATAAAATTTTTAATAAATTAGGGGGTATGCAAAAAATGGGTAAAATTGCAAAAAAATTAACAGATTTGATAGGCAATACGCCGTTATTAGAATTATCAAATTATAACAGAACAAATAATTTGGAAGCGACTATTATCGCTAAACTTGAATACTTCAATCCCGGCGGCAGCGTGAAAGATAGAATTGGTTATGCAATGATTAAAGACGCAGAAGATAAGGGCTTGCTTAATAAAGATACAGTTATTATTGAGCCGACCAGCGGAAATACTGGCATTGCTCTTGCGTTTATTGCTGCGGCAAAATCGTATCGTTTGATTTTGACAATGCCGGAAACTATGAGTATCGAAAGAAGAAATTTATTAAAGGCATTAGGCGCAGAAGTAGTATTAACTCCGGGCAGCGAAGGTATGCGAGGCGCTGTAAATAAAGCAAAAGAATTAGCTGAACAGACACCTAATTCTTTTATGCCGCAGCAGTTTGAAAATTCCGCTAATCCTGAAATTCATAGAAAAACAACAGCAGAAGAAATTTGGAATGATACTGATGGTAAAATAGATATTTTTGTGGCAGGCGTAGGAACAGGCGGCACAATTACAGGCGTCGGCGAAATACTAAAAAAGCGAAAGGCGTCTTTACAAGTAGTGGCAGTAGAGCCGTATGATTCGCCTGTGTTATCAGGCGGCAAACCCGGACTGCATAAAATACAAGGCATCGGTGCGGGTTTTATCCCGGCTATTTTGAATAGAGAAATCATAGATGAAATTATTAAAGTAAAAAACGAAGATGCTTTTGAAACTTCTAAAAAGCTTGCAAAATGCGAGGGATTAATTGTAGGCATATCTTCTGGCGCTGCTGCGTTTGCAGCTACTGAAATTGCGAAAAGACCGGAAAATAAAGGAAAAATAATAGTTGTAATTTTACCAGATACCGGCGAACGATATTTATCAACGCCATTGTTTCAATAATGAAATTAGATTTAGATGTTAATTATTATTTGGCAATTTTTTAGTTTTTTGGATTATTTTGTAAATAATAGAATTTTTAGATAATTATTACTAGAAAAAAATTATTATTATTGATGAAATAATTATGCGGTGAATTTTTATAATTCGCCGCATAAATTTATTTTTTTATAAAAATATTTTATTGAATAATTCAGTTAATTCAGCGCTAAACCAATAACCGCAAAATATAAAAAAAGTAGTGTGCGCTAATCCAGCAAAAAAATTGTAGTATAAAAATTTTTTAAATGGATACAGCATAAAACCTGACGCCATAAATACCGCACTTCGTATCCCAAAAAAAAAACGTGCGATAATTACGACATATACGCCAAATTTATTATAATAATGTATGCCTTTATTTAGTTTCCATTTTATAAATTTGCTTTCGCTAAAAAAACTAATAGAAAAATTTTGCGCGAGAAATCCGAAATAATATAATAGCCAATCGCTTGTCTGCACAGAAAAAAAAGTGAGCAGCCAGATTATCGTAATCGGATAATTTGATATATGCGCTAAATATCCAAATCCAAAAACAAATAATTCCTCTGGAAACGGCACAGGCACAATAGTAATAAAATAAATAATCGCAGGTATGATGAAATAATGATATTTACTAAAATATTCTGTAAGAATTTTCAATAATTCATTCATTATTTTTATAAAGCATTCTTATATATTTCAATTATATCTGATTTAGACAATTTTTTGAATGAGCCGATATAGCCGTCAGCCCCTTCAAATTCAATTGTATTTTCAGCCATTTTTTCAAATAATTTGTCGTCGATATTCATATCTTTTAATCTTATCGGCAATCCCAAACTTTTAAAAAACTCGGCAGTTTTATTAATTGCTAAATTTGCCGCTTTATATTCGTCAGATAAATCGTAAATATCCCACACATTTTTAGCATAGTCCAGAAATTTCGGCAGTGTCTTATTATTTAAAACAAATCTTAACCATTGCGGAAATAATACCGCTAATCCGGCGCCGTGACTTATATCATAATATGCGCTTAATTCGTGTTCGATTATATGAGTCGCCCAATCCTGAATTTTACCATTGCCAATCAAACTATTGAGCGCTAATGTCCCAGCCCAAAGTATATTTGCGCGCGCTTCGTAATTATTCGGCTCTTGAATTGCAATCGGACCATATTTAATACATACTTTTAATAAGCCCTCCGCTATTCTGTCCTGCACATCTGTTGCCTGTGTATGACTGAAATATTGCTCGAATATATGAGCCATAATATCAGCAATACCAGCAGCTGTATGATAAGCGTTTACTGTATAAGTATATTCCGGATCTAATATTGAAAATTGCGGATAAAGTATATAATAGCCGACAGCTAATTTTCGTTGAGTTTCTTCTTTTGTTATTACGCTGTTTCCGTTCATTTCAGAGCCGGTTGCTGCAAGCGTCAGCACGCTGCCGAGCGACAGCGCTTTTTCCGGCTTCGCCTTATGTTCATAAAAATCCCAGACATCGCCGTCATAACACGCGCCGAGCGCTATTGCCTTTGCCGCGTCGATTACGCTGCCGCCGCCGACCGCCAATAAAAAATCAATATTTTCATTTTTACAAATTTCTATGCCTTTATACACGCTCGATAATCGCGGATTTGGCTGTATGCCTTCTAATATAAAATATTTTACTTTTGCTTTTTTACATTCGGCGATTACTTTATCAAACACTCCGTTTTTTTTGACGCTGCCTCCTCCAATCACAATTAATAATTTTTTTATATTTCGTTCAATTAATTCTTTTTTTAAAAAACGAATCTGGTCTTTGCCAAAATATATTGTCGTTGGTATTGAATGTTTGAAATTCAGCATATTCTATCACTCCGTTTTATTTTATAATTTTTTTCAATTCCAATAAATCGCTGATTACAATTACATTTTTTGGTATTTCTAATTTCATACCATAGAATGTGGTATGCTTATTATACAATACGCAATTAAAACCAAATTTCAACGCAGGCGTTATATCGTGCTCTATTGAATTGCCGATAAACCAAGATTCATTTGGATTTATATTTGTTTCTTTGATTAAATTTTTATAATCATCATCGTCTTTTTTTGACACTACAAATATTTTTTTGAAATATTGTTCAATACTTGTTTTTTTTATTTTTGACATCTGAATATTATAATCTCCGAGAGTCATTATATACATCGTATAATGTAAATCATAAAAATATTTTAATATCTCTTCTGCATTATCCCAAAGTTCGCGTTCGGTTTCAAATTCGGCTTTTATTTTTTCCGCTATTAAATTTTCAAAATTTTCAATTTTAAAATTATATTTTTTGCTTAAAATTTTATATCCTTCTATTAATCCCCGCTGAAACCAATGATAGCCGTATTTGTATTCGCTTAATAATTTCAAATCTATTTGTTTTATTAATTCTTTTGCTTCGTCTTTTGGCGCGCCGTTAGCAGCCATTAAATTAACAAAATAAATTTCGGAATTTATATAATGCTGAGTCGTTTTTATTAATGTGTCGTCTAAATCAAATATTAAGTTTTTCGTCATTTGTTTCTCCGCTATTTATTGGATTTGTTTTTATCTTGTTATTATCTATATTATTTAAAATTTTAGATTCGTTTATATTTTTAAAGAGTAGGGTTAATAATAATAATCCTAAAATTATCACGAGCCATAAGACAAACAAAGATTGAATTTTATTAGCAGAATGAATATTAGTATAACCATAATTTGTATATTCAAATTTTCGAGACGGTATAGTGAAAACATTCCTGATTGCTGAAAATATGCCGTTAAAAAAATTAGTAAATTTCGGTTTATAATAAAAAATTGCGGCGCAGCGCGGACAAGTGATTTTCAATACTCCGAAAGTAAAAGGAATACGCAGTTTTTGCCGACATATTGGGCAATCAATCATTATTTTCATTTTTCCAATAAATCTCCTAATATTACATTTAACAACTCAACTGAAATATTATAATATAATACATTTCCATTTTTATCTATTAAAATAAACAGCGGCGCATCAGTTATGCCGTTTAATAAAATTACTCTGTTAATATTATCTTTTTGAATATCATATTGCGGCCAAGTTATTGCATTTTTTTCAATAAAATTTTTTATTGTTTCTTGGTTATTGAAAATAGGTAATCCAATAATTTCAAACATAGAATTTTTATATTTTTCATAGATTTCTTTGAGTTTTGAAATGTTAATTTCATAATTATCGTTTATATTCCAAAAATCAAGCAATATATATTTTTTGTCTGTATTTGCAATATTGAAATTTTTGTTATTAATTATTGGAAAATTTAAACCTACAAGTTTTTTAAGTTTTATATCAAACTGCTGAATATAATGTTTTTTTAGATGATTATTAATAAAAATAAATAACGGCTGATTTTTGAAATCATTGATTATATTATTGAAAAATTCTATTGCTTGTAGATTGTTTTGCGTTTTTGAAATTACAATAAATAACATCGGCAGAATTTCTTCAATAAAATATTTGCGATATATATTGTTGTTTATATTTTTTTTTGCTATAAGATACGCAAAAGATAAGCGTTCTTCCATTTTATTAAATTCTTGTGTTTTATAATATAATTTCGCAAGATCAATGCTATATATTAATTTTTTTAATTCATTAATTTCATCAAATTCTAATAATCTTTCATAAAAATTGATATTTCGCTGAATAGTGTCGCCGTTATTATTCGTATTAGCATTTGCTTCGGCGCAGCCGTAAACAAAAAAAAATATTATTAAACAAAAAATACAAAACTCAATTTTTTTCAGCATTTTTATTTTATTAACAATTTATAAAAAAATTACTAAAATTTTACTAATTTGTCAAAAAATGTAAATATTTTTTTGATATTTTTAGATAATGAAAATTTATGATTTTTTTACAAAAGCCAAAGATGATCGCTGAATATTAAATTATTTATTTTTGTAGTGCTCTAATAATTCTTCTGCTGATTTAGCGCTAGTATTTGTTATTTTACCGCCAGTCATTAATATTGCAATTTCTTGGATTCTTTCAGAGTATTCTAATTTTTTTGCATTTACTAATGTTTGATTATTCATTACTTTTTTTTCAATTTTAAAATGCGCGCCAGGTAATGCCGCAATTGCCGGCTGATGAGTAACGCACATTACTTGACAATTTTTCGATAGATTGAAAAGTTCATCTGAGACTTTCGCAGCAGCAGCGCCGCTTATGCCTGTATCTATTTCGTCAAATATAATAGTTTGTATTTCGTCAGCTTTGGCGTTTATTGATTTTAGCGCTAACATTACTCGCGAAATTTCGCCACCTGACGCTATTTCGTTTAATGGTTTGAATATATCGCCTTTATTAGTTTTTATTATAAATGTTATTTTATCGCAGCCGCTCGCTGTAATTTGCTGGTCGTCAAATATTAATGAAATTTGAAATTCAGAGTGTGGCATCTCTAATTGCTGAATTTTTTTTGTTATTTCTTTTTCTAATTTTTTCGACGATTTTAATCTTTTATCTGATAATTTTTTCGCTAATTTTAATAAAATTTCAGTTTCGATTTTTAATTCCTTATTTAAAGCAGCGAGCATATTTTCTGCATTTTGAAAATTTTTGAGTTCTACAATTAATGAATTTTTTAAATTTTTGAGTTCAGAAATTTTTGAAACTTTGTATTTTCTTAATAATCGCTGTATTTCAAATACTTGCGATTGTAAAGCGTCAAAGTTTCCAATATAATTATTTAATACTTCAATATAATCTTTTATTTCCGCATTAGCGCTTGATATTAGATTATTTATTGAATTTAATAATTCGATTATTGTTTTAGCGCGGCAGCCGTTGTCAATTTCTTCGATTTTAGCAATACATTTATTTATTATGCTGTTTGCAGAATCTTTGCTGTCATATAAAATATTAGTTGTTTTCGCTAAATATTCGATCAATACATTTGATTTGTCGGCAATTTTTATTTTTGATAATATTTCGTCATATTCTTCGTCAGTTGTTTTAATTTTCGATAATTCGGATATTTGATGGTTTTTCCATTCTATTTCAGCTGGTGAGAGATTTATTTTTTTTATGTTTTCAATATTTTTTTTTAAATTTTCGAGTTTTTGATATTGTTCAAAATATTCTTTGAGTTCTTTTTCAGTTTTCGCATAACTGTCTAAATAATTTAATTGATTTTTTGGTGTTAATAATTTTTGATTTTCAAATTGTCCGTGCATTTCAACTAATACTTCAAATAATTCTTTTAGTGCATTTGCTGAGACCATCGTGTCATTTATAAAATTTTTTGCGGCGCTTTTTTGAGAAATAATTCTGCGAATATAAATATATTCTTCTGTTTTAATAGCTAAATTTTCCAATATTCTTTTTGCTTGCGGAATTGCGTCAAATATCGCTGTGATTTGCGATTGTTCCGCGCCTGCTTTGATGCATGAATTGTTAGTCCTGCCGCCGCCGATTATTCTTAATGCGTCAATTAATAGCGATTTACCTGCGCCGGTCTCGCCTGTAATAAGATTTATAGCATCTTCAAATTTTAAATGCGCTTTGTCGATAATCGCAAAATTTTCGATGTGTAATTCACGCAGCATAATTTATCATAAAAAGATTAGTTCTTTAATATAGTTTCTACTTGCTCGGCTTTTTCTTTTTCGCGTTCATTAATAATTTCTTTTTTTTCCTGAGCTTTGTTTATTAATGGTATTGCGAATTTAAAGATAAAATACGCTGTTAAAATTATACCGATTAATAAAATGATTGTATTGATTTTACTGTCTTTTGGTAAAAGCGCCATTATTTTGCTCCTTTAATTTTATCAATTAAAATTTTGAGTTTTTTCATATCTTCAAATACTATTCTTTTTTTCTTTTGTTCCGGATCGCTGTGTTCTAAAAATGACGACGGATTTAATGTCAGTAATACAGGTATATCATTATAATGATAGATGGTTCCGTGATTTTGCATTATTCCGCTTTCATCTTTTAATTGCTCGCCTAACAATGCGTATATCGCTTCATTTCCCATCGCGCAAATGATTTTAGGTTTAATTAACAATATTTCCGCTATTAAATATTTTTTGCATATATCGATATTTTTTTTGGAAATAGCGCTCTTTGACGGCTTGCATTTTACGGCGTTTGTTAGATATACTTGTTTCATATCTATAAATAAAACTTTTTCAAGTATCGCTTTAATTGTATCTGCTACTGTTCCGGCAAATGCGTGTCCGATTTTGTCGCCGTCAGATTTTGGCGCTTTACCAATAAACATAACAATCGGATTTTGCGCGCCTGTTCCTAATGCCGCTTTATTACGCGTTTGATGATATTCGCAATCTACGCAATTTACTATCTTTTTTTTCAAACTCTCAATATCGTCAAAATTAAGCGGCTGCTGCGCTTGAAAATTTGAAATAGCATTATCTTTTAATAAATCATTTGAAACTGTCCGATTAATTTTCAAAGAGCAGTCATTTTTCATATCAGGCGCAAAAATTAGAGAATTATAATTTTTTAATTTTTCAATATAATAATCATAGAATAATTTAAGATTTTTTTGCAGTTCCAAAGTTTCCATAAATTAATTTTGAATTATTATTTATTCGCCGAATAGCAAATAATGTATGCCAAATAACATACCAATTATAATTAAAAAACCTAATAAACTCACAGTATATCGCCAGACGCGATGATATACTGTGCAGTGCCGCGATTTGAATGTCAGCACATAAAACATTTTGAGTTTTACTAATAACCAATTATCGCCTTCTAATTTTAAGTTGCCGCGCTGCCATTTTTGCGCGTCTTTGCTTAATTTCATTTTTGTATCTCTGTTTATTTTTTATTGTAAACTTTTAAAAATGAATCAATATCCGCTTCTATTTGATACGGCTGCCCTACTGATTTTTGAGCGCTCGCTACATCTTTTAGTCCATTGCCTGTTACGACTATTACTATTTTTTCAGATTCTTTGAGTTTGTTAGCATTTAATAATTTTTTCAAGCCTGCATAACCAGTCACGCCAGCAGGCTCGCCAAATATCCCTGTTAATCTTGCGACTTCTTTGATTGCAGATAATATTTCATTATCTGAAACAGTAACAGCTCCACCTTGCGATTCTAATACTGATTTTACCGCTAATTCTCCATCGCGCGGAATATCAACTGAAATACTATCAGCTATTGTATTTGCTTTGACCGCTTCAATAACTTTTGTATTTTTATTTATTGCATTAGATATTGCTGCGCTGCCTTCTGCTTGAACTGCTATTAATTGCGGTAATTTCTCGATTAGTCCTAATTCGTAAAAATCTTTAAAACCCTTCCATATTCCAGAAATAATATTTCCGTCTCCGACAGGCACAAATACTTTATCAGGAACCTTCCAATTTAATTGTTCAATGATTTCTAATGCGCAGGTTTTTTTGCCTTCGCGCGTATAAGGATTAAAACCCGTATTGCGATTATACCAGCCGAATTTTTCTGTTACTTTTAAACATAAATCAAATGCGTCATCGTATGTGCCGTTAACAGCGTAAACCTGCGCGCCAAATACTAATAATTGCGATATTTTGGCGATTGGCGCTGCTTTGGGCACAAATATAACAGGAGATATTCCTAAACTTGCGGATAGACAAGCCATTGATGATGCAGCATTACCAGTAGAAGCACCAGTAATAATTTCAGCGTTATTTTCTATTGCGTTTAATAATGCTACTGCTCCGGCCCGGTCTTTGAATGATGCTGACGGATTACGTCCGTCATCTTTGAAATATAAATTTGTCAAGCCGAGTTCTTTTTTTGCTCGCTCGCATTTATATAGCGGCGTCCACCCGATTTGCAGTGGTATTAATTTTTTGCGGCTGTTTATCGGAAGAATATCCAAATATCGCCAAATATTGTAATTTTTGTTATTTTCAAAATATGCGCGATTAATATTTTTTTTGCATTTATCGTAATTTAAAATTAATTTTAAGTTGCTTCCGCAATCATCACAAGTATATTTTAATTCTTTAATGTCAAATGTCTCGCCGCAACTTACGCATTCGTAATATTGAAAATTTTTTAAACTCATTTTTTACTCCAAAAATATATAAATAAAATCATAGTAATTTTCTCATTATATTCACTCTCTTGGAAAAATCAAATAAAAAATAACGCTTTCGCGGTGAAAATAAAACTCGTTGCATTGACGCAAAGTTTTCTAACCTGCATATTTCATAATAATTAAACAAAAGGCATATAAAACACTAATAAAATCAATACAATCAGCAATAAAATTAGAAAAAATGTTTCTCAAAAAACGGAATAAAAATTTATAAAAAAAATAAAGATTTTGAGCAAATCTG
>JAKPEO010000006.1 GCA_029551925.1 bacterium | reverse complement strand
TATGAGAATACTCGCAATTATTCCAGCGTATAATGAAGAGGCGTCGATTAAACATGTAATTGAAAAAATCAAACAAACCGCTAATAATATTGACATTATTGTAATTAATGATGCGTCAAAAGATAACACATCGGAAATAGCTAAAAATTTAAATGTAAATGTAATTGATTTGCCGAATAATCTCGGTATCGGCGGAGCAATGCAGACAGGTTTTAAATTCGCGCTGCGAAACGGATATGATATCGCAGTCCAGATAGACGGCGACGGTCAACATAATCCAGATTATTTAAACGATATACTAAAACCTGTTATTGAAAATAAATGCGATATGGTTATTGGCAGCAGATTTATTGAATTTGGAAAAACCGGTTTTCAGTCAAGTTGTTTTAGAAGACTCGGAATTAAAATTTTATCTTTTGCCATAAAACTCACTATTAATTTTAAAATTACGGATCCGACATCTGGTTTTAGGGCGTTTAACAAAAAAGTTATTGCTTTTTTTGCCGAAGATTATCCTAATGATTATCCAGAACCAGAATCAATAGTAATGCTTATTAAAAACAACTTTAAAATTATCGAAGCGCCTGTAATAATGTCAGAACGCTATGGCGGAAAATCTTCAATTAGTTCGATAGATTCTATATATTATATGATAAAAGTGCTGCTTGCTATTTTTATTGATTGTTTTAAATACAGGTGATTAATATGAATAACTTTTTATTTAACGGCATCTTGAATTTACAGGTTTATATTTTATCCATTTGTATTTCTATTTTTATGTTTTGCTTTATTTTGATGAAAATTAAGAATGGGAAACTGCATATAAAAGATTCGCTAATCTGGCTTTTTATATGTATAATTATTTTATGTATATCGATTTTCCCAAAATTATTTTTTACTTTTACAAAATTACTTGGTATTGGAATGCCCATAAGCGCTTTGTTTTTCTTTGCAATTATATTTTTGTTGCTAATTGTTTTTAATTTAACCTTAAAAATATCAAAATTATCAGAAGAAAACAAAAAGCTTACCCAAGAAATCGCTTTATTAAAAAATAAAATTGAAAATATAATAGATATTAATATACTGAAAAAATAAGTGCGAACATTTTTTTAATTTTAATAGATTTAATTTTTAATTTTACTTTCATATTTTTTTTTAATTCTTTATACTTTTTTTGATTCACTTGCTACCCAATGCAGAAAACAATATCTTTGATATTTTCCGAAAAAAAATATCAGAACTATTGACAAAAAATATGAAAATAACTATAATAGCAATTTTAAAATAGTTTTTTATTTTAATAGACAAAATATGGAGTAAAGAATTGGATAAATTAAGAGTATTAATTGCTGATGATTCGCAGATGATAAGATTTGAAATATCAACATTATTAGAAGAATTAGGCGCTGAAATAGTTGGCGAAGCGGAAAACGGCCAGCAAGCAGTGGAACTATATCAGCAATTAAAGCCGGATTTAGTGACATTAGATATAATAATGCCGGAAAAAGACGGCATTACTGCATTAAAAGAAATATTAGCGATAAATCCAACGGCAAAGGTAATAATGGTATCTGCTATGGGCGATAAAAAAAGTTTGTTGACTTGTTTAAGCGCCGGGGCATTTGATTTTATTGAAAAGCCGTTTGTCGCTGAAAAAGTAAAGCATACTATAAATAATTTATTAAAAGTATTGAATAAATAGACAATAAACAAAACGACAAATCAGATAAATAAAAAAATTTCTTCAAAAAAAATCAAAATATTATAAAATCAGATAATTATTGAATAAATGGAGCGGGGAAAATTATGAGCAAGCGAGATTATTATGAAGTATTAGGCGTTTCAAAATCAGCATCGCAAGACGAGATAAAAAAAGCATATAGAAAATTAGCGGTGAAATATCATCCTGACAAAAATCCGGGTGACAAGAAGGCGGAAGAGTTATTCAAAGAAGCAACAGAAGCATATCAAGTATTGTCAGACCCTGATAAGCGACAGAAATATGACCAATTTGGTCATTCGGCATTTAGCGAAGGCGTGGGCGGCTGGTCTGGCGGATTCAGCGGCTTTGAAGATTTATTTGAAGGGCTTGGCGGTTTCGGTGATTTATTTGAAGAATTATTTGGCGTTGGAGGTGCAGGGCGTTCGCGTCAGCGTGTTTATCGCGGCGATGATTTGCGTTATAATCTGACTATTACATTAGAAGAAGCAGCATTTGGCTGTGAAAAAACTATTGAATATAATAGATACGGAACTTGTAATATTTGCAATGGCACAGGTGCGCAGAAAGGCACAACTAAATCTACTTGCGGCACCTGCGGCGGCCGTGGGCAAGTAATACAGCGTCAAGGTTTTTTTTCTATTCAGCGCACTTGTCCGAAATGCGGCGGCGCTGGAGAGGTAATCACTGCCCCTTGTAAAAATTGTAATGGGACTGGAATGGCGATAGAAAAACGAAAAATCACTGTAAAAATACCAGCAGGCGTAGAAAGTGGTCAGCAGATAAAAGTACGCGGCGAAGGCAATGTCGGAAAAAATAACGGTCCCAATGGCGATTTGTATGTTTTTATTACAGTTGCAGAACATCAAAAATTTTCAAGACATAATAATGATTTGATTACGCAGGTATTTATCACATATCCGCAAGCGGTATTAGGAGATGAAATTATTGTTGAAACATTAGATAAAAAACAATTAAAATTAAAGATACCAGCAGGCACGCAGAGCGGAAAAATTTTTAAAATAAAAGGAAAAGGCGTGCCAGATGTTCAAGGTTACGGCGCCGGC
Organism: bacterium; assembly: GCA_029551925.1. GTDB lineage: Bacteria > JAGOBX01 > JAGOBX01 > JAGOBX01 > JAGOBX01 > JAKPEO01. The sequence goes on along the minus strand of JAKPEO010000006.1, from coordinate 42,712 downwards.
GATTTATTGGTTGAAGTTAATGTCGCAATACCTAAAAAATTATCTAACGAAGAGCGCGAATTGATATTAAAACTCAATGATATTTATAAAGGTAAAACCATTGAAACGCCAGAAGAAACTAAAACGCTTTTTGATAGGGTGAAAGATTTATTCAAATGAACAAACAAATAAACGAAGAAAACAATAATACAGCGCCATCGTCAAATAATACTGCTGCGTCGCGCGAAAAAAAAATTAAAGAATTAGGCGAGATATTAAAATTGACTTCTGTTGTGTCTAATATCGGTTTTACAATGATTGCCTGTATAATAGTAGGTTTTTTTGCAGGTCTCGGTATTGAAAATTTTATATTAAAAAAATATTTCGGCATCAAGCCGAACAGTATATTTGTAATAATATTCACTATATTCGGCGTTATCGCCGGCTTTGTAAATGTCTATAAATTTATTCAGAAAAAGATTTTAAATTTTAAAATTGAAGAAAAGGACGAATAAAAAAATGAAAAGTTCCGAAAAGTTTAATTTTGAAGCGAGTATTAAAGAATTAGAGAATATTGTCAAAGCGCTTGAAAATCCCGATACCGGATTAGACAACAGTATCGAACTATACAAACGCGGAATAGATTTGTTAAATAAATGCTCTAAAAAATTAGAAGAAGCGGAATTAGAAATCACAAAAATAACAAAAAAAGAATAGCGATAAAAAAAATAACAGCGGACTATGAATCAAAAAAATGACGGCGAATTAACGCCGATGCTCAAACAATATTACGAAATCAAAAATAAATACAACGACTGTATTTTATTTTTTCGGTTAGGCGATTTCTATGAAATGTTTAATGAAGATGCTCAACTTGCTTCGCGGCTACTGGGCTTGACGCTTACGCGTAAACCGGCTGGCAAAAATAAATTTGTGCCGCTTGCTGGAATACCATATCACTCGTATGAAAATTATCTTAATAAACTTGTAAAACACGGCTATAAAGTAGCGATTTGCGAACAATTAGAAGACCCGTCCAATAAAGCCAATAAAATTGTCGAGCGCGGAGTAATACGAATAATTACGCCCGGCACAATTTTATCAGACAATCTTTTACAAGGCAAAGAATTTAATTATCTCTGCGCGATTGATATTTCATCAAATAAAAAAGAAAATATTACGGGCTTATGTTTTTTAGAATTATCAACCGGCAGATTGCAACTAACAGAATTTGTAGATACTGTCAAACACGAAAAATTAGAAACAGAACTTATCAAATTTCGCTCGACAGAATTTATATTGCCTGAAACGCTGCTTGATAAATTTCCAAATTTAAAAAATGTATTAGCGCAATTTGAAAATGTCAGAATAAATTATTTTGAAGATTGGCGGTTTGATTACGGCAGCGCGCGGCAAACATTGATTAATTTATTAAATGTTACGACATTAGACGGTTTTGGCGTAAAAGACAAATTCAACTGCGTAGCGTGCGCCGGAGCATTACTGAAATATATCGAAGATACGCAAATGGTCGAGCCCAAGCACATTAATAATTTAAAATTTTATAATGTCGAAGATTATTTGATTATTGACGGAGACACTCGCAGAAATCTGGAATTAATAACTACTATGCGCGATAATTTAAGCGATTATACTTTATATTGGGCGATTGACAATACGCTCTTAAATGCCGGCGGAAGATTATTAAAAGATTGGATATTAAATCCATTGATTGATATTAATGAAATCAAGAAACGGCAGAACGCAATAAAAGAATTTTTTAATAATCAGATATTGCGCGCTGAAATCCGCGAATTATTGAAAAATATTTACGATATTGAACGAATAGTAAGCAAAATAAGTTGTAAGACAGTAAATCCGCGCGATTTGATTTCTCTAAAAATTTCGCTTGAAAAATTGCCGAGTATTCGTAAGCAATTAGAAAATTGCACAAGTGAAATATTGAAATTTATTTATGATGATTTTGATGAATGTTCGGATATTTTTGAATTAATTGACAAAAGCATAAATGACAATCCGCCGTTAGTATTGAGCGAAGGCGGTATTATCAAAAAGGGCTACAATTCTGAAATTGACGAATTGCGCAAAATAAAATTTGAAGGCAAAGATTTTATCGCGGCATTAGAAGAAACAGAGCGCAAACGCACAGGTATACAATCATTAAAAATCAAATATAATAAAGTTTTCGGTTATTATATTGAAATAACAAATGCGAATTTAGATAAGACGCCGGATAATTATATTCGCAAGCAGACGCTTGTTAATTCCGAGCGGTTCATCACGCCTGAACTAAAAGACTATGAAACTAAGGTTTTGACTGCTGAAGAAAAACTTAACGCATTAGAAGAAAATGTTTTTATTGAAATACGTGAAACTATTACAAAACATATTGTCCGTTTGCAAAAAACCGCATATTATTTAGCGTTGATTGATGTATTGAGCGGCTTGGCAGAAACCGCAAAATCTAATAATTATATATGTCCTGAAATAAACGACGGCAGCGCGATAATCATAAAAAATTCAAGGCATCCGGTAATAGAAAAATTATCGGCAACAGAAAAATTTGTTGATAATGATATTAGTATCGATAATACTGCTATGCTGCAAATTATTACAGGCCCGAATATGGCTGGAAAATCCACATATATTCGTCAAGCTGCGCTGTTAGTGTTATTAGCGCAAATCGGCTCTTTTATTCCTGCAAAAGAAGCGCGGATAGGAGTGGTAGATAGAATATTTACGCGGGTAGGCGCTGCTGATAATTTAGTACGTGGGCAGAGCACATTTATGGTTGAAATGATAGAAGCCGCAAATATATTGAATAATGCCACTTCGCGCAGTTTGATAATTTTAGACGAAATCGGACGAGGCACAAGCACATTTGACGGTTTGAGTTTAGCGTGGGCAATCGCTGAACATATTGCTGTAAATATAAAAGCAAAAACATTATTTGCTACGCATTATCACGAATTAATCGAACTATCAGCGATTTTGCCAAATGTCAAGAATTATAATGTGGCAGTTAAAGAATGGGGCGATAAAATAATATTTTTGCGAAAAATAGTCGAAGGCGGAGCAAGCAGAAGTTACGGAATACAAGTTGCAAGATTGGCTGGCTTACCTGAAAAAGTTATTAATCGCGCAAAAGAAATATTAATGAAATTAGAAACAGAGCGGGCAATGAATCCAGTTGATGATATGCCGCTTTTTACAGCTGCGGCAGCAGTTCAGCAATGCAGCAGCGAAGATAATGATTCTTATAAAAACAGTGACAAAAATAAAGTGTCTGATAAAATAAATGAATTACTCGAAAAAATAAAAAAATTTGATGTGAATACTAATACTCCGCTGAATTGTATGATGTTTTTAGAAAATATTAAGAACGAATTAGACAATTTAGAAATATAATTTTTTTTAATGTTAGTTTTAAATTATATTATAGAAAAAACTATTGAGACACTGAAATTTAAAGAATTTCAGCCATCGATTATTTTCAAAGAAAAAAACGAAATACCACAAAAGGTTTTTGGATATATTATTAAATTTTCAGTTATCCGACGCGCACAGAAAATTTTTTGCTATTTAGTTTTTCCGGAAAATTTGCCGATTTTTTTAGTTAATACCACAAAAGATTTTGAACAATCGCTAAATAATAAAAATGTCGTTCATTTAATTTTTGAGAAAATGTTGAATTTTTTGAAAACTCAAACATTCTTAAAAAATAATTCTTGCAATTTCAAAATAGAAAATATTCAACTCGGATCAATAAATATCACGGAAAATTGCGCGCTTTATTCTTCTGATTTTAAAATCAATAATTTTTACGACGGCGTTTATCATTTTATAATAGCGAAATCTATATATAACGAAATATCGGAAATTTTCGGAGGTGCGTTTAATTTTGAACAGCAGGAAATAGATATTGAAAAAATTTTTAGCGAATTGAATAATGCTGACGCGCAAATGCTGCTTAATATTTTTTTACGAAACGGCGCGGCATTAATGCAATTAGCGCAGATTATTTACTGTTATCCGCAGCTGGCAAAAAAAATAGCGCTTAATATCTCAAAAAAAAATCAAGCGTTATTAATGAGCAATTTAGAAAAACTTAATAGTGAACAAACAGATAAAAATATAGTATTGAATGAAATCAAAACCAATATTGCGCCGATTATAATAAATGTAATAGAAAAAAATAATATTGCGGTATATTCATATTTGCGAATAAAAAATCTTTCGGAAATTTATGAATATTATAAAATGAAAAATTATTTTTTGCAGTATCCATTTGAACGCTGGCTCGAAATTATAATAAAATCTGAAAATTTAATAGAATACCAAAAAGAATTTTTGAAAAAAGAATATTTGTTGGGGTTGGCTGGTATTGACGAACATATTATTTATAAAATTTTTAGCAATTTATCGAATCGCGCAATTTCGAGAATTATTGACGATATTCAAAGTTTGAAAAAAAATAATGCCGATACTCTATCGCAATTAAAAAGTAAAATGAAAATAATAGAATTAGCGCGAAAAATTGAAGTAAATCCCGAAACTTTCAAAAAATCTATTATTGAAATAACCGCGTTATTTCAACAGACGAGCGATGCAAAAGCGCTGCAATTATTAATTCAAAACAGCAATCAGACAGAATTATTTATAGCGCTTAAAACCTTAAAAAATTCAGGTATCGAAGAAAAATTTGTAAATAATTTTAGCAAAAACACTCGTAAAGATTTTAATAATTTCAATTTAGATAATTTTTCAAAATATAGAATTTATCAGAGTTTGATAAATATAATAGATTTATACAAAAAACTTTTTGAATGCGGACAACTGCGGATAAAATTAGAATAAAATTTTTATTTACCTAATTCTTTTGCTCTATCGCGCGCTTTTAAAATAGCCGCTGAAATAATATTTTCAAAATTTTGCGATTGCAGATGATTAATCGCTGCTTCTGTTGTGCCGCCGGGCGAAGTCACGCATCTTCGTAATTCTTTTGGCGATTGCTCGGATTTTTCTAAATATTCAAATGCGCCGCTGATAGTAGCATATACAAGTTCTTTTGCTGCGGTTTCATCAAACCCAAGATTTTTAGCGGCGGCAATAAAGCATTCTATAAAATAATATAGATACGCTGGGCCGCTTCCGCTAATTGCTGTAATATCATTAATTTTTTCTTCAGTTTCTAAAATGATAATTTTACCAATTGCTGAAAATATTTTTTTTATCTGTTCAGCATAGTCCTGATTGAAATTTTTAGAAAAATATATGCCGCTTAATCCTTTAAAGATAAATGACGGAAGATTCGGCATAATTCTGCAAATTTGCAAATCTAATTTTTTATGAGAGTTTGCAGAAATTAAATTTTGGATTTTATTTATGCTTATTCCTGCGGCAATAGAAATTAAAATATGCGTTTTGTCTAAATATTGCGCGCAAGTTTTAAATAAGTCATTAAAATTTTGCGGTTTGACGGCTAATAAAATAAATTCCGATGAGTTAAACAGTTCTTTGATATTTTGCGTAGATTTTATGTTTTGATGAAGCGCAGATAATTCTTTGCTTTTTTGGTAGATTATATCATAAATGACAATATTTAAATTTTCGATGATTTTAGAATTAACTATTCCGCGCAAAATCGCGGTCGCCATATTTCCGCAGCCAATGATCCCTAAATTCATTTTTTATAAGTAGTTTTTTTTGATAAAATTTCCACGTTCTTGCGCCTGCACAGCGTGTTTTGATTTTGGATAGAGATTATACAATTTTCTGTAAGTATCTTCGGCAATAGAATAATCTTTTATTTTTGCGATATTATCATACATCTGCGCTTTGTAAAACAGCGCATCATCTGCATAATCGCTTAATTGATAATTATTGATTATTATATCTAAATATTTTGTCGCTGCTGGATAATTTTCTTTTTTTTCCGCTAATAATTTTGCCGCAAAAAATAAACCGTTATCAGCATAATTATTTTCAGGATGCAATTTATAAACTTTTAGATATTCGCTTATTGCGGCGTCGAAATTATTATTTTTTTCTAATGCTTGACCATTATAATAAATTCGTTCAGCGCTAAATTTTTTGTGATTATCGAGCGTTTCGATTTGCGCTAATGACTGTTGCGCTAATTGAATGTTGTTATTTTCAAGCGCAGCCGCTGTTTTTAAAAATAATAATTTTATTCGCGCATCGTCATATAAAATAAAAGTTGATAATTTGTCTATTTCCTGAATTGCTTCATTATATAATTTATTGTTGAATAATTCTACGCATAACGAGTATCTTCTAACAAATTCTGTAAATGAAATTTTGGGCAGGTTCAGCGGCTCTAAACTTTGGGTGAAATTAGTGTCTGTGAAAAATAAAAAATCAACTGCATCGCCTAAATTGAATATTTGCGGCGCCGGCTCTTCTTTAATTAGCGGAGCTTCAATAATCTGCGTGTCTTTTTCGATAGTTTCGATTTTTATTGATTTTGGCGATAACTGCGGTATCTCTACTTGTTTGTGAAGATTAGAAACAGGTGGCGCAATGTCTATATCTTTTCTTGGCTCTAATTCTCTAATTACCGGCTGGTCATCGAGCGCAAAGTTGCTACTGCTCAGCAAAAAAATAAAAAATATTATGAACAGATTTTTTTTCATTTAAAATAATTTTTTTAAATTATTTTTCTGTTTTTTTCAGTTGTATATCTGCTTGGGTCGCGCGATTTTTAAAAACTTTTACTTCTACTTTTTTTGTAGAATAGCCGGTTTTTGACGCTGTAATTTCATATACGCCAACCGGTATATTTTTCATTTCATATCCTTCCGGCGAAGTGATTTTTGAATAAGTTGGCGGTTCAGTAACTACAAGAACGCCAGACAATGGGTCATTGTTTTCATCAATTACTCTTCCAACAATTAAACCTTTGCCACAACTTATAAAAAGTAATGAAATAATCATTAGAAAGGCAATTAAAGATATTTTTTTCATAAAACAGTGCTCCTTGAAAATTTTATATAATTAATGAATTTTATATAATAGTTTTAAAAAATTCAATAAAAATCATAAATTTTTAATTTCTACTTTCATTGTATCAAAATCCAAAATGCAAACAGTTGCTTTTCCTGTAATTAATCCGCAAGTCTCGCCCGGATTGATTATAAACGGTTTGCCTTCGCGTATATCAATTTTATGAGTATGCCCATATACAATTAAATCATAATAATCAGATTTTATCAAAGCGTCAAGCGCATCTGGCTCGTGCATCAACAAAATTTTTTTGTTGTGAAATTCAAATTCATATCTGCCAGGAAAAATGATATAACCTAACGCTTCAATTTTTTGTTTTAAAAATATGCGTTCGCCGTCATTATTGCCGTAGACAAAAATCATCTTTGTTTTTGATAATTGAAAAGCCGAACACATAATAGGAGAGATAATATCTCCCGCGTGTAAAATCAAATCAACATTTTCAGAATTAAATATATTCATCGCTTGAATAATTTTTTCTCTATGTTCGTGGGAATCTGACATTATACCGAGTCTCATATTCAATCTGCTCCTTATAAAGTTTTTCTTGTTTAGTAGTTTTTTTTATATGTTTTTTTGTCGGATATTTTTTTAATGACGCTTTGAAAATTTTTAAATAATCCTCATTTGTTTCAGTTAATTCTAATGATTTAATTAATATTTTTGCCGCGACAAAAGCATCGAAATCCGGCTGATGATGTTTGCCTGCTAATCCAAAATATAAAGCCGCATTAGATATTCCAGCACGTTCTAATTTCAATATTTTTTTTGCTAATATGCAAGTATCTAATGCCAGTGTTTTAAAATCTCTGCCGTATTTATTGAAATAATGATAATTAAACATCGAATAATCCACTGCTACGCTGTGCGCTGTAAATACCATATCGTCAGTTATCAGTTCTTCTATTTTTTCAAATTCATCTGCAATAATAGGATATTTGTCATTATTCACATCATCAGTTTTTATACCGATTAAATCCTCGATAAATTTCGGAATCTCACGCTGCGGATTAATGTAATTCATATAAGTATTTGTTATTTCGTATTTGTCATCTATTTTTTCTACTATACAAATTCCATAAGCGGTAATCATATGACCGCTCCATAATGAACCGCCAGTATTTTCAAAATCAATAACAAAATATTTTTCAGGCAGCGAATTTTCGCTAAAAGACATTAGTTATAATTATTTCCTTTCCTCTATGGGTATATAATGCGCTTCTTCTGGACCTATATATATTTGCCGTGGTCTGCCTATTTTAAAAGGCACTGTTGAATGCAATTCTTTCCACTGCGAAATCCAGCCCGGCAATCTTCCAATAGCAAACATAACAGGAAACATTTTTGTCGGAATGCCGAGCATTCTAAATAATATCCCGCTGTAAAAATCTACATTAGGATACAAATTGCGCGATAGAAAATAATCGTCTTTTAAAACTTTTTCTTCAAGTTCTAATGCTTTTTCTAATCGTGGCTCTGATACTCCATATTTTTTAACCATCTCATCGCATACTGCTTTTAAAACTTTTGCGCGCGGATCATAAGTTTTATATATTCTATGACCAAATCCCATTAATCTGCAATTCGGATCTTTGCTTTTTGCTTTTTCAATAAATTGGTCAATAGAATATCCTTTTTCAACTATTTTGTCGAGCATTTCCATTACCTTTTGGTTTGCTCCGCCGTGTAGCGGTCCCCATAATGCGCAGATACCCGCGCAAATCGAAGCGTATAAATTTACTTTGCTGCTGCCGACTAATCGCACTGTAGAAGTTGAACAATTTTGTTCATGGTCAGCGTGCACAATTAATAGTTTTTCCAATACCTTTACTTTAAAAGTATCCGGTTCTTGCGGTTTAGAATAACTCCAAAACATCATATTTAATATATTTTTACAATATGAATAATCAGCGCGCGGATAAACTATCGGCTCGCCGATTGATTTTTTATATGAAAACGCCGCTATTGTACGAATTTTTGATAATAATCGCGGAACATTAACATCGCTGTCAATATCATCTTCAAATAAGTGAAATGCATCAGGATAATAAACTGACAGCGACGAAACCATTGATGATAATATTGCCATAGGATGCGCACCTGATGGATAGCCGTTGAAAAAATTTAACATATCTTCGTGTATCAATGAACTTTCTGTTAATGATGCTGAAAATTTTGCTAATTCTGTTTTATTGGGCAGTTTGCCGAATACAAGCAAATACGCGGTTTCAACAAATGTAGATTTTTCTGCTAATTCTTCTACTGGGATGCCGCGATATCTTAAAATTCCGCGCTCGCCATCTACGAATGTTATAGCGCTTTTACAAGTGCCAGTATTTTGATAACCCACATCAAGTGTAATAAAACCGCTTTCTTTACGTAAATTACTTATATCTATCGCTTTTTCGCCACGTGTGCCTATGATTATCGGCAAAATATAAATTTTATCATTTATTTTAAGTTCCGCAAATTCAGACATTTCTGCCTCCTGAAAAATTATTTCACATATGTTAACCAATTATATTTATCTTCTGTTCTGCATTCTACTATATCAAAAAATTTTTCTTGCAATAATTTTGTGATAGGTCCGCGTTTGCCGGCGCCTATTTGAATTTTGTCAACTGTCCGAACAGGCGTAATTTCAGCGGCACTGCCTGTTAAAAATAATTCATCGCAGATATACAATAATTCGCGGGAAATCGGCTGCTCTATTAATTCTATGCCGTTATCTTTTGCAAGTTTGATAACTGAATCGCGCGTTATGCCCGGCAGTCCGGCATTTGACAGCGGCGGCGTTATAATCTTACCTTTTAATACAATAAATAAATTTTCGCCGCTGCATTCTGAAACATAGCCATTTACATCTAAACCGATGCCTTCGGCATAGCCGTTTAACAGCGCTTCCATTTTTATTAATTGGCTATTCAAATAATTTCCGCCCGCTTTGGACATTGCCGGCATTGTATTCGGCGCTAATCTGTTCCAAGAAGATACACAAACATCTATTCCTTTTTCCATACCTTCTTCTCCCAAATATTTGCCCCATTCCCATACGGCAATAGAAACATCAACCGGACAATTGAATGGATTTACTCCCATTTTGCCGTAGCCGCGATACGCTATTGGTCTAACATAGCAACTTTCTAATTTATTAACTTTTATTGTCTCTAATACCGCATTGCACAATTCTTCAACTGTATATTTTATTTCCATTCTATAAATTTTAGCGGAATTTTTTAAGCGTTCCATATGCTCTTTTAATCTAAAACACGCAGAACCTTTTGGATTTTTATAACAGCGCATACCTTCAAATACGCTCGAACCATAATGTATTACATGCGATAAAATATGAATATTTGCATTATCCCAATCAACTAATTTGCCGTTCATCCAGATTTTTTCTGTTTTTTTTAATGCCATATAATTTTCACCTCAAAATTATAATTTAAAAATTATTGTCTTTATTACTCTCATTATTTTCTGAATTTTCTACGCTTTTATTTTCGAGAGTTTCCGATTTATTTATTTCTTCTGTTTGTCCGTTTATTTTGTTTTCACCGTTTTCTAATTCGGAATCATTACTTTCTGCAACTTTGTCAATTGCAATTACAGCGTCATTTTCTTCAATTTTTATTAATGTTACGCCTTGCGTATTTCTGCCGATGCATCTTATATCAGATACTTTTTGACGGATGATTATTCCTTGTTTAGTAATAATCATTAATTCGTCAGTTTCTTCAACGCCTAATAGCGCTACTACTTTACCGTTGCGGTCGCTTGTCTTTATATTGATAATGCCTTTGCCTGCGCGATTGGTTAATCTATATTCAGATATATCTGTTCGTTTGCCAAAGCCATTTTCTGTTACTGTTAAAATACTCATACCGGGCTTGAATATTCCCATACCAATTACATAATCTCCGTTTTGTTCGTCTAAATCTATTGCTTTTACGCCCATCGCTGTTCTGCCTGTCGGACGAACGCAAGTTTCTTTGAATCTTATCGCTTGACCATTGCGCGTTCCGATTATAATTTCGCTATTACCATCTGATAATTGCACTGTTATTAATGTATCATTATCTTGTAATGTTATCGCTTGGATGCCGCCTTTGCGCGGATGACTATACGCTGATAGCAATGTTTTCTTTATTATTCCTTTTTTGGTCAACATCACAAGATAACTTGTGTCATTAAATTCTTTCACTGGTATTACAGCAGTAATCTGTTCGCCTTCCGGTAATTCAAGTAAATTTACAATCGCTTTTCCTTTGCTGCGCCGCTGACCTTCCGGTATTGCATATACTTTCAGCCAATGCACTTTTCCGGTATTCGTAAAAAATAAAAGATAATTGTGATTTGTCGCTACAAACATTTTTGCTACAAAATCATCTTCGTCAGTTTCCATACCGTATATACCTTTGCCGCCGCGGCGCTGCGCTTTGTAAATAGCAGTATCTGTGCGTTTAATATAGCCGCGATGACTGATGGTTATTACGACTTCATCATCCGGGATCAAATCTTCCATATCAAATTCGCCGTAATTTTCAGTTATATCAGTGTGTCTATCATCTCCGTATTCATTAATCATTCGCTGTAAATCGTTTTTTATTATATCTAATACTAATTTTTTGTTCGCTAATATTTCCTTTAATTTTTTTATCAATTCAATTATTTCTTTGTATTCTTGCTCTATTTTTTCGATTTCTAAACCTGTTAATCTCTGTAATTGTAACTTTAATACTGATACTGCTTGAATCTCGGTCATTTGAAATTTTTGCATTAATGCAAATTTCGCAATATCAGGCGTTTTGGATTTTTTTATTGTCTCAATTACTTCGTCTAAATTTGCGAGCGCTATTTTATAGCCCTCTAATATATGCGCGCGTTCTTCGGCTTTGCGCAATTCGTATTTTGTGCGTCTGACAATAACTTCTATTCGATGATGAATATAGCAATTAATCAATTCTTTTAGATTTAATATTTTTGGACGATTATCAACAATCGCCAGCATTATCACGCCGAATGTTATTTGCAGCGGCGTGTGTTTGTATAATTGATTTAATATAACTTGCGCATTTTCGCCGCGTTTTAATTCTATTACTATTCTCATTCCGTCTCTATCAGATTCATCGCGAATATCAGATATTCCTTCTATTACTTTTTCGTGAATATTTTCAACTATCCGCTCAATTAAATTTGTTTTATTTACTTGATACGGTATTTCAGTGATTATTATTTGTTCTCTATTAGATTTTTCTAATGGCTCAATTTCCGCTTTGCCGCGCACTATTATTTTGCCGCGGCCTGTTTCATACATATCGATGATACCGCGTCTGCCGTAGATTATGCCACCTGTCGGAAAATCCGGCCCTTGAATTATTTTTGTAAGTTCGTCAATTGCTATTTCAGGATTATCTATTTGCGCTATAATCGCTTTGCATACATCTTTTATGTTATGCGGAGGAATATTTGTAGCCATACCAACCGCAATGCCTGATGAACCATTGATTAATAAATTTGGCAAAGCGGCAGGCAACACTGTCGGCTCGTTTAATGACTCATCAAAATTCGGCGTAAAATCAACTGTTTCCTTATCTATGTCGTTTAGTAGTTCAGCTGCGATTTTTTTCATTCGCGCTTCTGTGTAACGCATTGCAGCTGGACTATCGCCGTCTATGCTGCCAAAATTGCCCTGTCCGTCAATTAACGGATAGCGCAGCGAAAATGTCTGCACCATACGCACCATTGTATCATAAACAGCGGCATCGCCGTGCGGATGATATTTACCTAATACTTCCCCAACGATTCTCGCACTTTTGCGATACGGCTTATTGAAATGTAAGCCCATATCGTTCATTGCATATAGTATTCTGCGATGAACCGGCTTTAAACCGTCGCGAACATCAGGTAATGCGCGGCCTATTATTACACTCATCGAATAATCAATATAAGAATATTTCATTTCATCTTCGATGAAAGCCGGTTTTATGTTTTCAAGTAAAACTCCACTATTTTGTGCGTCTGTATTATTAGCCGCAGAGGCATTTTCAGAATTTATATTATTGCTTTTGCCTTCCAAGTTTTGTTCATTTTTTTCTGACATTAATTATCACACACCACAAAATTTTAGTAAAAAATATTTATAAATAAATAAAAAAATATAATTTATCTATTTTAATTTATTTAGTAAAATAAAGCAATATTTTTTATTTAATTTTTGCGTGAAATATACAGACATAGTATCCATACATAATTATTTTTTTTATAAATATATAAATATAATTAATTTTTGGCGTGAACATTCGGCTATTGCTAATTTATGCCCTGACCAAGTTTATTATGGTAACGAGGAGGTGATTAATTTAATTTTAAAAAAAGGAAAAGTCGCTTGATTTTTTTTTGTCTTGACTTTTTAGTCCACTATAAATCCAAAAAAACCTGTATTTTATGCAATTTTGTGTATTTTATCCCTAATTTTAAGCGTTAACTTGTATTAAAACTAATCAAAAACGCATTTATACAATTTTTTTTATAGCGTCTTTTTTGAATGACTTTTCTTTTGAGCGCATTTTAGGGTTCTGTGATTAAATTCACAAAAAATAAATTTTTATAGATAATTATAAAATTTTAAGTTATAATATATTATATACATAGAAAAATTAAGAAGAATCTGCGAATATGTGCAGATTCGCAATTTCAAATTATTTTAAAGGAAATTTTATTTATTATGAAGACAAAAATAGCAATAGGAATATTAATTATACTCTTGCTGTTTTCTATTGCGCTTTCATTTATTCCTTATCATTTTGAATTTGATTTTGATATTGATATTAAAGTAAAACCGTCTGCCGCTAAAAATAATTACAAAGAATATTATAAAATTTTGATTGTTGATTCTTATCATCCACAATTTCTTATTTCGCAATTAAGGTTTGCTGGATTATTAAAAAAACTAATTGAATACGACTATATAGATAAGAAATATTCTAAGAAAATATTTGAAAAAACTAATACTTTTGATGACTATTATAAATTTGATCAATTAGAAATAAAACGAATTTGGTTAAATTCAAAAGAATATATGGAAAATTTTGAAATTGTAAATAATATCGAAAAAGTGGTTCAATGTGTGAATGACTATAAACCAAATCTAATTATGTTAAGCGAAGATGATGCAGTAGAAAAAATTGGGACATATTATTTTGGCAGCGATATACCGATAATATTTTGGGGATTAAATACTACTCCATTAAAATATGATATTATAAGAACTCCAAATAGCGGAGTCTTAAATGTTTCAGGAGTGTATCAAAAAGAATTAATTTTTGAAACATTAGAATTATATCAAAAGATATTTGCAAAAGATAAAATCAAGATACTTTTCGTTTCAGAAAAATCTAATACAACAAATTTTAAAATTAAATATATTATGGAAAATAAACAATTTTATCCGCAATATGAATTTATAGATTTTATTGTAGATAATGATTTTGAAAAATTAAAAAATGGAATTTTAAAATATTCAGCGCAGAAAGATATTGATGTAATATTCTGCGGAGCAATGGGCGCATATAAAGATAAAAGCGGGCGATTATTAGAAATATCAGAAGTTTTTAAATGGTTAATAGAAAATACTAAAAAGCCGCTATTATCCAGTTTAAAAAGTTATATAAATAACGGAGCGCTATTAGGAGTTTGTGAAAACGAAGAAGAACAAGGCGAATTAGCAGCTGAAAGATTTAATGATTTTGTCAATAACAAAAATTTTAGAGATTTGAATATTTTGTATAATGTAAAAAACTTGAAGTTTATTAATCCAAATGCTTTAAAAAAATATAATGATAATTTAAAATTAGAAGATATAAAAATTAAAGTATCGGATATACAGGTATTGCAATGAAATTAAAATATAAAATTTTTATAAGTTTTATTTTTGTAATAATATTCATAACAATCTATTCGCATTTGATATTTGTACAACGCGCTAATACCATAAAAATTAAAAATAAAATAGAAATTGTAAAAAATAATTATAATAATCTAAATTCTTTTATAGAAATTGTAACTATGAATTTAGATTTATTAACTAAACAATTAACATTTATCGAAATCTCAAACGCCAAATTAGAAAATAAAGAATATCGCTATATATTTTTATCAGAATTGCGCAAAAAAATAAATAATTATTTGAACATAAATCCAAAAGTAAAAATTGATTTTGATTTGGTAGATTATAATACTGAAATTTTAATTTCTACTCAGCCCGAAAACATCGGCAAAAAAATATGTGATGAAAAAACCAAATATATTGATATTTTAAAAAAACGATTATTAGAACAAAATGTAAAAAAATATACCGCTAATTATTCAAATTATATTTATATACTATATCCTATTTTTTTGAATAATAACGATAACTATAAATATTTATTTATTTTGACTATAAACACAAATGATTTCTTTCAAAATTTAGATTTGATAGAAAATAATGGTTGTTTAACTAATGCAAAATATATAAAGCATACACAATTATCAAAATTAGCAGATTATTTAAAAAATAATGCAGATAAAAAATATATCGAAGTTTTAATAGATAACTTTTATTTTTTAGTATTCAAAAATGATGATGTTACTTTAAAATTCGCTATTGACATAAAAAAAGGTTGGCTGAATCTTTTTTTTGATGTTAATTTTTTATTAATGAATTTCAAAATTTTATTGCCGCTATTAATAACCATAACAATTCTAGCATTGTATTTTACCAAACTTATTTATACTCCGATTAATATAATGATTAACAGTTTTAATGACATTAACGAAAATAAGGAATACAAACTAAATATTAAACAAAAAGATGAAATAGGGCAGTTATCTGAAAAATTAGAATTTTATGTTAATAGAACAAATAATTTATTAGCGGAAAAAGAAAAATTCATTGATAATTTAATAAAACTTCAATCGCGGATAGAATTTGATCTTAAAAGTAAAGAAGAATATCTACGTAATATAGTTCACGATTTAAAGACTCCGCTGCATTCGATTATAAGTTATTCGTCAATTTTAAAAAACAAAACAATTAATTTAATTGATGACCGCCAGAAAAAAAATATAGATAGAATTATTACTAATGCCCAATTTATGATAACTCAGGTAGAAAATATTTTGGATTTCACAAAAATAATAAATAACTACGAAGACACTCTTAATATTAAAAAATTCAATGTACAAAATATGTATAAAGATATATTTCATATAATCAATCCGCTAATTGATAAACGCTATATAAATTTTATATGTCATACTAAATTTATTTATCAAAATGTATATAGCGACGAATACAAAATAAAGAGCATATTTTTAAATTTATTATCAAATTCTTTAAAAAATACATTAAGCGGATATATTAAATTGTATATTAAAACCACACGTAATAAAATATTTATAATAGTCAAAGACAGCGGCAAAGGCATAGCGAAAGAAAAGCAAAAAGAATTATTTGAACCGTTCAAAAAAGAAGAGACGAATGCTTTACAAAAAAAATTCAGCAGCAGCGGTGTGGGGCTTACGATAATAAAAAAGAATGTTGAATTATTAAAAGCCACTATTCATTTCAAAAGCGAAATAAATAAAGGCACAGAATTTAAAATAATAATACCTTATAAAAAACCAAATGGAGAAAATAAAAATGGCTCAAAAAAAAAAAGTAATGGTAATTGACGATAATAAAGATAATCGCGATATAATTTGCCAGATGATTGAAGATTTTGTAGAAGTTATTGAAGTAAGCGGCGGTAAAAAAGCATTTGAACTGCTCATCGATAAAAAAATAAAAGTTGATTTAATATTATTGGATTTACTGCTGCCTGATTTTGACGGTTATGAAATCATAAAAATATTAAAAGAAAAATTAAATGAAATACCGCCGATATATGCGCTTACTGCTTTACCTTTAAATAAAGAAAAAACAAATATTGAAAATGCTGGATTTGACGGAGTAATAACAAAACCTTTTTCATATACAGATTTTGTTAAACAAATAAAAAACATTTTAGAATAAATTTGTCTGCAAAAATTATAAAAAGCTAAGGTAGCGTATTAAAAAAAGTAGCAGCCAAATATTCAGTAAATTTTTGAGCGCTCTCAAATTTTAGATGCAAGCCATCAGCAAAATCATTTAAATCTGTCGAGTAAATATCGCTAAAACGAAAATATCGAATATTATGCAATTTCGCAAAATTTGATATTTGCAATTTGTAAAAATCAATTTTTTCTTTTGTAATATAATCAACCGCTATTTGCGAAAGCGGCACATCAAATAAAATTGGCGTAATATTATTATTTTTACAAAATTTGACAATCGCATTCAGCGCTTTAAAATTTTTATCATAATCATCAAAAGACCAATTATTCATAACATTCAATAATTCTAATAGTTGGTTGTAATGAAATTCGTTGATTTTTCCATTAACCACAGTGATAACATTTGGTATTTCATAACCGCGCTGTATTTTGTAATTTTCTTTAATATCAAAAAAATTAGCAAACGGATAAATTGCAAAGGTTTCGATACCGCGTGTAAAATAATATAAAAATTCTTTTTGAAAAACATCAGTTGTAAAAAAATCTCGAAATTTCAAAAAATCATTAAAATCCGCTAAATTGCGAAAGTAGTTATTAGAAAAAAGTTTTTTATTCAAACAATCCGGCGCAATACCAATAAAAGCATATTTAATTTTATTTTGTTTGTATCGAATAATATTTTTCAAAATAAGATATATTTCAGGTAAAGTAGCGCCTTGCATAGCAATATTAAAACTTCGATATTTCAAAGATTTTTCAGTTAGTTTATTATCAAAAATTTCTGGTATGACAGAATTCAAAATTGTCGAAGCGCCAAAAAATAAAATATCAGCATCTTGATTTTTTTCTATTAAAAATCTGATTTTTCTATTATAAATATCATTATGATATTTTGTTAAATTAAAGATATTTTCTATTGTTAAGAACAATAAAATATAAAAAATAATCAAAGCGCAAATCAAAAAAAATCTTTTCATAATTTAAAATCTAAAATAAATAAAAGCATTTTGCTGTTTATAAGCGTAAGCAATAATTCCTATTAAAATTGTATAACAAAATGTCTGCAAAAAAATATTTAATTTCGCAAATCTTCTAGGCAAATCTAATTTAAAATCTGAATAATGTATAAAATAAATAAATACGCAGACCGCAAGATATTTATGAGCAGAAGTAAAATTTTGAAAATTTATATTTTGCCAATTAAAGATTATTCTTTTGAAAATATCAATAATCAAAGAAAATGAATTTCCACGAAATAATATCCAGCTAATATTGATAACAATAAAACAATAAGTAACTTTAATTATGCTCGGCAATTTAAAAAATAAAAAATTAGAATTTTTAAATAACCGTTCGATAATTAAGAATATGCCTATGAATACCCCCCAGAGAATAAAATTCCAATTTGCGCCGTGCCAGAGCCCTGCTAAAAACATTGTGATAAATAGATTGCTATAAGTTTTGGCTGTGCCTTTTTTCGAGCCGCCGAGTGGAATATACAGATAATCGCGTAGCCATTGAGACAGCGATATATGCCATCTATGCCAAAATTCAGTAATTGATTGACTGCAATATGGAAAATTAAAATTAACAGTGAGATTGATACCCAGCATTCCTGCTGTTCCTAAAGCAATATCGCAATATCCGCTAAAATCACAATATATTTGAAAAGCAAAACAAATTACACCGATGATTGTTTGAAACGCATCGATTTGCGGATTTAAAATGAACATTTTATCAACGAATATAGATAGATTATCAGCCACCAAAACTTTTTTAGCAAATCCGCGCATAAGAATGCAAAAATAATAATCATAATTTATTTTAGTTAAATCTGTATGGTGAATATTATTGATTTGAGGCAGTAATTGGTCTGGTCGCATAATAGGACCAGCTACTAATTGCGGATAAAACATCACATATAAAA
The DNA here is from genome assembly GCA_029551925.1 of bacterium. Classification (GTDB taxonomy): domain Bacteria; phylum JAGOBX01; class JAGOBX01; order JAGOBX01; family JAGOBX01; genus JAKPEO01. The sequence continues at coordinate 23,679 of JAKPEO010000006.1, read as the reverse complement.
AATAATCTGTTATTGAACGCACCGCTGGAATTTTGCGCCGATAAATATCAATAGAATAACACATAGTTTGAAATGTATAAAATGATATACCGATAGGCAGCAGAATATTACTATAAGGCAAATATATATTCACCCCAAAAATATTTAAAATACCTGTGAAATTATTAACAAAAAAATTGTAATATTTAAAAAAAACAAGTAATCCCAAATTTAATATTATACTTGTCAAAATTAAAATTTTTCGCTTTTTTGGATTTTGAGATTTATCTATACTACAGCCGATAAAATAATCTAATGAACTATTAAAAAGCAAAAGAAAAATATTAAGCGTATTCCATACTGAAATAAAATAAAAACTTGCAAGCAGTAGAATAATCTTGCGGTATTTAGGATTTAATTTTGTATAAATTGCAAATAAAATAATCGTAAAAATAATATAATGCAGACTATTAAAAAGCATAAATATCAATATATAAAATTTTTATAAAAAAATTAGCATAAATTATAAAATAAAACAACAAAATATTTTTTCATTAATTATCATAATTTATTAAAAAAAACTTTATTTTTTATTTTGATATAATATAATATTTTAAAACTATGAAAAAATATTTATTTTTTTTTATTTTAATATATTTTTTTCAAAATTTATTTTTTAATTGCGCTTCTGAAAAAAAACAAACTATTCAAATTGAGCCAGTTATAAAAATCGGGATGACTAATCAGTGGGCGCCTTATGGAATTTTAATAGTAGCACAAGAAAAAGGTTTTTTTAAAAAATACGGAGTTAATGTTGAATTGACATTAACAAAAAATTTTGATGAACTCCATAAATTATATAAATCTAAAAAATTAGACGGTATTGCTACTTTATTTGCTGACAGTATTCTGCTTCACGGACAAAATAATCCTTCTAAAATTGTATATATAATTAATATTAGTGAAGGCGCTGATGCAATAATAGCAAAGCCAAATTATAAAAATCTTGCTTCGCTAAAAAATAAAAAAATAAGTTTTGACGGTATTAATTCTTTTTCGCATATATTGGTAATACATTCTTTAATAAATAATGGACTTGATGAAAATGATTATTTTTTTGAAAATATACCTGTTGCTGAAGTTTTAAAAAAACTTGAAGAGAATACAATCCAAGCTGGTTTTATTCACGAGCCATATTTATCAGAAGCTTTAAAAAAAGGATATAAAATTATATACTCTACCAAAGAAAGTAAAGATATAATTATTGATGTTTTGACATTTCATAGTAAAACAATAAAAGAACAAAAAAAAGAAATTCAAAAAATAATAAATGCATTATACGAAACGCAAAATTTTATAATGAAAAATCAGCAAGAGGCATATTCTATAATATCGCAAAAAATGGATCTATCTATTGCTGATGTATCATCTACATTTGAAAAAGTAAAAATACCAGATTTACATTTTTCTCTTAATTTAATGGATTTCGAAACTCAAAGTGAATTGTTAAATTCGGCAAAATTTATAGCTGATTTTTATATTAATAGAGGACAAGTTGCTTATGTTATTAATATAAATTCATTATTTGATAGAAGTTTTCTAAACCAAATTGAAAAGTAAATAATTTATATTAGGACAAAATTAAATGCGGATTTTTTCGAAAATATTTTGGTTTATAATAATTTTATTTTTAATCACTTCGATAATCATTTCTTATCATATTTACACTGTTCTATATAATATGAAATTAAAAGAAAAAGAAAAGCAAATGCAAGAAATTGTAAATGTGACATTATATGAGATAGATAGTTTTATATTTGAACGAATAGCTGATTTAAAAAATCTTGCTGATGAATTTATTTTGAAAAACCAACAAGATTATAAATCTATTATCAATGTTCTTGAAAATGCCAGAAATAATTTTAAATCTTATCTAACTATATCATATTATAATGCAGACAAAATTAGAATAGCGGATGCTAATAAAATAGGCATCGGCCAAAAAAACACAAATTTTCAAGAATGGGACAAAATTTTAGCAGGCGAAATTTCAACTGGTAAAAGTGTTTATTATTCAAATGAATTTCGTCAAAATATAATAGAAATCGGTGTGCCAGTAAAAGACACTAAAAATAAAATAATAGGCGCGATTATTGGAAAAATCCCACTTGAAAAAATTCATAATATTATAAAAAAAAATCTGGAAGCGTATAGCGATGTTTGTGATGCTTTTTTATTAACTGACGATAATATTATTTTATATGACAGCCATAATAACGAAAATATTTTGAAATCTATTAAAGCCCCATCAAATATAAATGCGCATATTGAACATCATGAAAAAATGTTCAATACTAATCCCGCTTTTCTTTCTACTATTGATTATTGTCTGTTTAAAAATAGAAAAGAATTAGTTGTTTTCAAAACATCAAGCGGATACTTAGATTTTTCTGGCAATAATTGGAAATTTTTTTTAGAATTAGATTTTGATTATATAACCGCGCCGATAATTAAATTACAGGAAAAACTTATTTTTATAGTATTGCTAATTTTTATATTCATGATAATTATCGGTTATTTATTTTCTCGAGCTATTGCCAAGCCGCTCGAAAAATTAGTAAAAGCAACAGAACAAATAAAACAAGGCAATTATGATTTTAATATTCCTGTATTATCAAAAGATGAAACCGGCGAATTAACAATGCGTTTTAATGAAATGGCTGGCGTATTGAAATCTACTACTGTTTCAAAAAAATATAATGACAGCATAATAAATAATATGGCTGATATGCTTATAGTGATTAATGAAAATTTTCGAATAAATACAGTCAACTATGCGTTTATAGAATTATTGGGATATTCAGAAGAAGAATTAATTGGCGCTGAATTCTCTAAAATATATTCTGTAAATAACGCAGAAAATTTATACGATGTAATAACAAAAAAAATAATACCTAAAAATAAAATTGTAGATTATATTGCTCAATACCGCGCAAAAAATAACGAAGATATACCAGTCTCTATTTCTGCCGCTGTGATTAAAGACAATACAGATAAATTAACAGCGATTGTATTTATTGCAAGAGATATACGCAGACAATTAAAAGCCGAGGCGGAATTAAAATCTGCTAATCAGCAATTATTAGCAAGCGAACAGCAATTAAAAGCGATTAATCAACAGTTATTAGCAAGCGAAAATAATCTAAAAAAACAAAACATCGAACTTATTAATAAAAATCAAGAATTGCTAATTAAAAATTATGCTCTTGAAAATTCATTGAGCGGAATAGCTATTTCCAATATGGACGGTAAGATTTTTTATGTTAATAACGCATTTACTAAACTATTTGGTTTTAAAGATAAAAATGAAGCGCTTAATAAAACGCCATTAGATTTGCATCCTGAAAACGAGCACAGTAAAATTATTGAAAGTTTAGAAAATATCAAAACCAAAGGAACAGGGAGAATAGAATTAACCGCAAAAAAAACTAACGGCGAATTATTTTCTGTCCAAATTTCTACAAGTTTAGTTAAAGATGATTCAGGGACGCCTATTTGTATGATGGCAGCATTTGAAGATATAACGCAGATCAAACAATATCAACAGCATCTAAAAGCAGTTAACCAACAATTATTAGCAAGCGAACAGCAATTAAAAGCATTAAATCAACAGTTGCTGGCAAATGAGCAGCAATTAAAAAATGCATTATTACACGTTGAAGCTAATGAAAAAAAATATCGGGAATTAATAGAAAATATGAGAGAAGGATTGATAGTAATAAATTCTAATGGTATTATAACATTTGTTAATCCGGCAATGGCAGAAATGTTAGGATATGAACCTGACGAACTTATCAATAAACCAGTATTAGATTTTATGGACAGTGAATTACACGAAAAAGCGAAAAATTTAATAAAACACGAAAAAGCGACAAAATCCGGTTTACAATTTGAATTTACTTTTAAACACAAAGACAATACAGATGTTGATGTTTTGATGAAGACTTTGCCATTTATAGAAAACGACAAATATATGGGCTCAATGGCAACAGTAATAAATATCAGCGAACAAAAACAATTGCAAAAACAATTGATACATTCGGAAAAATTAGCGGCTGTCGGCCAACTTGCAGCCGGCATTGCACACGAATTTAATAATGTGCTTACTATTATTTATAGCAATGCTCAACTGCTGCATTATAAAGAATATAAAGAAAAATTTGATGAGTTTTTAAATACAGTAGAAGGCGCTGTTAAACGCGGAGCAGCTATTGTCGCTGATATTATGGCTTTTGCTAAACCCGCAGCGCCAAAAAAAGAACTAACAAGGATCGAAGATATTATCGAAGAAATTTTAGCGCTTCAAAAACAGCAATTAATATTAGAAAATATCGAAATTGACAGACATTATAAACATACAGAAAAGGTTGAAATTGACAAAGGACAATTTCAGCAAGTCTTTCTGAATTTAATAATAAATGCAAGACACGCAATTTTACCGAAAAGCAGAGGCAAAATATCAATATACACAAGAGTAATACATCACAATACACTCGAAATAAAAATTTCAGATAATGGTGTTGGAATAGCGCCAGAAAACTTAAAAAATATTTTTACTCCGTTTTTTTCAACAAAAGACGCGTGGTCAACAGATAGTCATGGAATAAAAGGCACAGGATTAGGATTAGCTGTAACTCATACAATCATAAAAAATCATAATGGCTCTATACGAGTAGAAAGCGAAAAAGACACAGGCGCAGTATTTATTATAGAATTGCCGATAGCGCAGCCAAGCATAACATCTCAACAAATTTCAGGCGAAGAAAAAGCCGAAATTAAAAAAGATGATAAAAAATTGGAAATTTTAAATGTTTTAGTGATAGACGACGAAGAATTTATACTTACATCAATGGCGCGAATTTTAAAATTAAATAATTGTAATGTAAAAACAGCATTATCAGGAAAAGATGCAATTAAATTAGTAGAAAAAAATAAATTTGATTTGATATTTCTTGATATGCTGTTACCCGATATGGACGGCAAAACTATTTTTAAAGAAATTCGTAAAATTGACAAAGATTCGCAGATTGTATTTATTTCAGGACAAATAGGTTTAGAAATCGAAGAATTAAAAAATTTCGGCGCTTTTACATATATCCAAAAACCTTTTACTATTGATGACATAAAACGAATATTATTAGAAATTAGAGAATACAAAACAAATGTTTCTAATGTTTAATTAAAAAAGCATCTCCTGACGCGCAAATGTATATTTGAAGAATTTATAACTGCTAGTGAAAATAAATTTGTAGAGATTAAATCAATTATACCAAAGAAAAAAATCGAAGATGCTTTACATATAGCTATCGTATCTGTATTTGAAATTGATATTTTATTGAGCTGGAATTATAAACAATTGGCAAATATAAAAAAAGAAATTAAAATTTTATCAGCAAACATTGCAGAAGGATATACTAAATCTTTTAAAATACTCACGCCTTTCGGAGTTATATATGAAGAAAATAAATAATGATTATAAATCTTTGGTTAATGTGTGGAAATTAAAAGACCAAGCATATAAAGAGGTTGCAGGTCTATCTTTAATTAATGCTCTTAAAAAACGATTAAATGATGCTATTGATACAACAGCAACCTATGATTTTAAATTAACAAACATATATAAAAATAAATAATACAAAATTGGGGACAGGCGTCACCTCTTCAACACTTTTCAACCGCTATTAACTTGGGATTGAAATAAATTATTATTCAACACTGTGATGATTGATTTTTATTTTTATTTTTGTCCGCAGGTGGACACCTATGGCTAATATTTTTCAAGTTCTTTTCAGTTGCGATAGAATATTAGCCGAGACTGCTGACTTACAATATTTGTTTTGTCAGGCAAGATGCCAGACATACAATTAAAAATCATATATATTTATATTTATTCGTTGGTTAAAAATATTTCCATTTTCGTTTTTTTCCTGAATACTTTCAATATTTTTATTGACATCTATTTTTAGATTGTTTATAATGATAAAAAATAAAAGCCCATTTAGCTCAGCTGGTAGAGCAGCTCATTCGTAATGAGCAGGTCGCTGGTTCGAGTCCAGTAATGGGCTCTTAAATTTACGATTAAGGATTTAGAGAATGTTAAAACTAAAAGAGGCTGAAAAAATATTTGAAGATTATATTTGTCAGACCTACGGTAAAAGGCGATTAGTTTTGTCTTATGGCAGCGGTTTGTATATATTCGATACAGAAAATAAAAAATATTTAGATTTTTTGAGCGGGCTTGCGGTAAGTTCAATGGGACATAATCATCCCAAAATAGTAAAAGCATTAAACGAACAAGCCCAAAAACTAATACACTGTTCAAATTTATATTTTAATGAACCGCAATCACGTTTAGCAAAAAATTTAATAGAACAAAAAATGCCGGGCTATAAATTATTTTTTTGTAATAGCGGCGCGGAAGCGAATGAAGCGGCGATAAAATTAACGCGAAAATTTACTAATAATCCTGAAAAATCCAAAATTATAACATTTAAAAATTCATTTCACGGCAGAACAATGGCTACTATTACCGCGACTGGTCAAACAAAATACAATGAATCATTCAAGCCGCTATTGCCGATATTTGAATACGCTGATTTTAATGATATAAATTCAGTAAAAAGATTAATTGATAAAAACACAGCGGCTGTTATGTTAGAATTAATACAATGCGAAGGCGGCGTAAATATAAGCAGCAAAAAATTTATTCAGGAATTATCGGAACTTTGCAGCGCTAATAAATTGCTGCTGATACTCGACGAAGTGCAGACCGGTGCTGGCCGCACAGGAAAATTTTTCTGTTTTGAGCATTACAATATCAAGCCGGATATAGTGACGCTTGCAAAAGGCATAGCTGCTGGCGTGCCAATGGGAATAATGTTTGCAAAAAAAGAAATAGCCGACGCATTCAAGCCGGGCGACCACGCTTCGACATTCGGCGGCAATCCGCTCGCTTGCGCAGCTGCGCTTGAAGTATTGAAATTTTTGAATGACAAAAATTTACAAAAAATATACGAACTTGGCGAGTATTTCAAAACTGAGATTTTGTCATTAAAAAATCCATTAATAAAAGAAGCGCGCGGACTGGGATTGATGATCGGTATTGAACTTAATAAAAAAATCGCTGATGATATTCAATTAGAATGTGAAAAATCTGGATTATTAATAAATTCTATACATAACGAAGTGTTGAGAATAGCGCCGCCATTAATCGTCAAAAAATCAGAAATAGACAAAGCGCTGAAAATCATTGAGACAGCGCTAAAAAAATATTAAAAAGAATTAGCGGAGGTGTGATGAAATGTTAAAAGTTGAAAATTTAATTTCAATACATGAACTATCTGTTGAAGATATAAAGTTAATATTCAAAACAACAGCAGACTTAAAAGAAAAACAAAAAAAAGGCGAAGAGTTTTTGCCGTTAAAAGGAAAAACATTAGCAATGATATTTGAAAAGCCATCAACACGCACAAGAGTATCATTTGAAGTGGGGATGTTCCAATTAGGCGGCCACGCGCTGTATTTGAATGCGAATGATATACAATTGCGGCGCGGCGAGACAATCGGTGACACTGCAAAAACTTTATCACGCTATGTAGATGCAATTGTTATACGAACATTCGACCATAATAATGTAATAGATTTAGCGTTTCAGGCAGATGTGCCTGTAATCAACGCTTTAAGCGATTTGCTGCATCCTTGCCAAGCGCTCGCTGACATTTATACTTTATTTGAACATCGCGGGCAATTGCAGGGCTTGAAAATAGCGTATATCGGAGATGGCAATAATGTAGCGCATTCATTAATGTATGGCGCTGCAAAAGTTGGTATAGATATTAGTTTAGCTTGTCCAAAAGGATATTATCCAAATCAATATATCACTGAAAAAGCTATGGAAGACGCTAAACATTCAAAATCAAAAATTGTAATTACCGAAGATCCTTATGAAGCAGTAAAAAACGCTGATGTTATTTATACTGATGTTTGGGCAAGTATGGGCCAGGAAAAAGAAGCAGCTGATCGTAAAAAAATTTTTATGCCTTATCAAGTAAATAAAAAATTAGTTGACGCTTCTAAAAAAGATGTATTGATAATGCACTGTCTGCCTGCCCATCGTGGCGAAGAAATCACTGATGAAGTTATTGACGGGCCGAACAGCGTAGTTTTTGACGAAGCGGAAAACAGATTGCATGTTCAAAAATCGCTGCTTTATTTGCTCATCACAGCATCCGAACAAAAAAAGAAAAAATAGCCAAAATAAAAAAAGCCGATATTCTAAAATAATTTTGAATGTCGGCTTTTTTTTATAATTTTATTTCTTTTTCTTTTATTTTACTTGTTTCGATATCTATGTCAAAAACATATCTAATTTCATCTGGAATATTAGAAATCTTGAATTTTTCTTGAAAATTATTAGAAAAATATATGCAAAGCGCTAATCCAGCGGTATCCATATATTCAACATTTTTAAAATCAAAAATTATAATCAACTGATTATCTTTTTTTTGTTTTAATATTGTTTCTATTTTTTTTTGGATTATAGCTGCTGTTTTATAATCATAAATTTTCGGGAGCGGAATAATCATTTTATTGTCTAAGATTTTTTCGTTTAATGAATAGTATTTCTTCATTATTCATCTAAACTAATAGCCAATAGCATTATATCGTCTTCCATTTCTGTGAAGTCTTTTAAATAATTTATATTTTCACAGATTTTAACGAATATTTGTTGAAAACTCAAATTTTCATTTTCAATAAGAAATTCAGCTAAATTGAGTATATTATATTCGTCTTCATCATCGCGGCTGATTTCCGGCTTTGAAATATTATTCAATGCTGATTGTTGAATTTCTATTAAGCCGTCAGAATAAAGATATATCGTATCTTTTGGTTTTAATTTTATCTGCTGAGTAGCATAATTATAATTCATCACGCCAAGTAAAATTTCATTTTGTTCAATTGTCTGAATTGTTTTATCTGCTGAAATAATAAAAGGATATGGATGTCCGGCATTGGAATATTCTATAATTTTATTTTCTTTATCAATAACCAAACAGCAAACAGACGGATACAAATTCAAATTCAAATTTAAAAAATTTTCGTTTATTTGAGATAATATTTCGCCGCTTGATTTTTCAGAACGTAAAGCGTCTAAACATAATACTTTGAAAGCAGTTGATACTAATGCCGCTGGTATTCCGTGTCCCGGCATATCAGCTAAAATAATTGCAAATTTAGCGCTGTCTTCAAAATCATAACTTGTAATAAAATCTCCGCCAATCTGACTTGAATATCTGCGAGAAAATTGAATATTATAATTCCCGAATTTTCTGCTTAAATTAGGCGTAAATTTCATCTGCAAATCTTGCGCAAGTTTAAGTTCATTTTTCATTTTATTATTGAATTCTGTCAAAACTCGATTTTTTTGCGCTAATTCTTCAACATATAATTTATTCTTTTTTCTTAATGAAATTATTTCGGTAGCTTTATTTATTACATTTGTTAAGCCCTCTTTCTTTATCGGTTTGGTGATAAAATCATAAGCGCCTAATTTTAGACAAGATAGCACATCTTCAAATTCAGAAGTAGCTGAAATCATTATAACTAATGTATCCGGCAGATTTGTTTTTATTTCGTTTAAAAGTTCAATGCCATTCATCTGTGGCATTTTTATATCTGTGCAAACAATATCAGGTTTGGTTTCAAATATATATTCCTTTGCTTTTATAGATTCATTGAATGTCACAACATCATCTATGCCTTGTTTGCTCAATAATATTTTTATCAGCATTGTTATCGGTTGTTCATCGTCAACCACAACAATTTTATTAACATTTTCAAATGGCATATTTAAAACACCTATTTTATATTTTTTAAGGCTATATTTTATTTTAAAAATTTTATTATATTTTGCTATAAATGTAAAGTTTTTTTATAGATTTTATTTGATTTTTTTTATTAAAATATTAATATTTATTGAGAATTTAGTAAAAAAATTGAAGAGGGAAATCAAAAAAAATGTTTCATAAAAATATAACTGATAATACCGAACCAGATTATGCTGAAAATTATAAAATCAAATTAGGTGTTATTATGTTTTTTATTTACTCGTTAATTTATGCCGGCTTTATAGCAATTAATGTATTAGCTCCATTATTAATGGCAAAAAAAATCATTTTCGGCTTGAATTTAGCGGTAGTTTATGGTTTTGGATTGATAATTTTTGCGGTGATATCAGCATTAATTTATAATCATTTTTGTTCAAAAAAAGAAGAAACATTTAAACAAAAAAAATAATTTTTTTTAATTAGTAGGAATAAAAAAGTGGCGGTATTTATTTTTGTAATTTTTGTGGTGTTTGTAATTTCTTTATCATTTTATTTGGGAAATAAAGCAAAATCAGCATCAGGCTATTTTGCTGCTGGCGGGCAGATACATTGGATTGTAAATGGTATTGCATTTGCCGGCGATTATTTATCTGCCGCTTCATTTTTAGGAATCTGCGGAATGATTGCTACGCTCGGTTATGATGGCTTTTTATATTCTATCGGGTATCTTGCCGGCTGGATAGTAGCATTATTTGTGGTTGCAGAACCATTAAAAAAATTAGGGAAATTTACTTTTGCCGATGCATTAGATGCAAAATTCAATTCATCAGGCATACAATTAGCCGCTGCTATTAGCACTTTAGTAGTTTCAATTTTTTATCTAATACCGCAAATGGTCGGCGCCGGAACATTAGTCACGCCATTATTGCATTTAGACCATCATTGGGGAGTGATATTAGTTGGCGTTATTGTTATAACAATAGTTGCTACTGCTGGTATGGCTTCGACCACCTATGTGCAATTTATCAAAGGCGCAATGCTGATTATCTTTTCTACGATATTGGTTATTTCCGTATTATATAAAGGTATTAATCTTGTGCCGCCAGCGATTGATCAAGCCGGCAATATCACAGAATTTTATAAATATAAAATTTTAGACGCACAAGAAACTAATAATATTATAATACCTGTTGATAATTCATATACTTTTATCTCTCAAAAGAAAATCATTGATACAAAAACTAAAAAAATCCAAAGCGAATTTGTGAAATTGTCAAAAAACTATCCGCTGATTTTAAAAGACAATCATTTTCAATTTAATTATATGGGAATTAATGTTAGTTTGCCAGAAGATGCAACTGAAAAATTAAAAAATTTATCTCTTGAACAATCTGAACAAATAATAAATATCAACAATACAAAATACATCCACAAAACAATCAACGGAGAAAAAGTATTAGTCTTGTATGAAGGCAGAAGCGAAATAATCGACGGCCTGCGCTGCGTAATGCAAGACGGTAAATTATTTGCAAAAATAGAAAACTGGTGGAAAAAAGAAAATATTGATGGTAAGATTAAATTAATTGAGGCGCAAACAGTATCGGTGCGGCCTAACGAAGCTGTAATGATAAATGGCGCGCCCGCTTCGTTCATTAACCAATTACGCACAGTCGGAACATTAGAAGCAATTAGCGGAAATACCTCGCCAGATTATAAAATTGACAAAACTAATCCTATAATTTTTTTAGCGATATTAAGCGATGATAAAACAATTTTCAATCAATGGAAATCCACAAAATTCAATGACGGCAATGCTCAAATAACTGCCTATTATCCGAAACAGATAAAAGGTTCGGCAGTAATGCGCCCCGGTCAATTTTTTAAAATTGAAAGTTCTTGGAAAGAAAAAATAGATTTTATTTCATTAATGCTTGCATTATTTTTAGGGACTGCTTCGCTGCCGCATATATTAATCAGATATTATACTGTTCCGAATCCATCTGCTGCTCGTAAATCAACAATTGTCGCTATTGCTGCGATTGGTTTTTTCTATATTTTAACATTATATATGGGCTTAGGCGCGGCAATAAATAATGTTTTAAATCCAGCTGACAGCAATATGTCTGCGCCATTATTAGCAAAAAGTATAGGAATGACTATCTTCGCTATTATTTCGGCATTAGCGTTTGCTACTGTTTTAGGGACAGTTAGCGGATTGATTATTGCTGCATCTGGCGCAGTAGCGCACGATTTGCTTGATAGATTTAGCAACTTGAAAATGTCAGAAAAACAAAAAGTCAATGTCGGCAAATTAGCGGCATTCACTGTCGGATTTATAGCGATAATTTTAGGTATTATTTTTAAGTCAGTTAATGTAAGTTTTTTAGTAGGATTGGCTTTCGCAGTAGCAGCAAGCGCAAATCTTCCGTCAATAGTTATGCTTTTATTCTGGAAAAAAACTACCGCAGCTGGTATCATAGCGTCTATAATAGTAGGAGTAACATTGTCTGTCGGATTAATTTTATTCTCGCCAGTTATGTATGCGCTATATGGGCTACCTATTGAAAATGCGCCGATACAATTGAAGAGCCCGGCGATAATATCAGTTCCATTAAGTTTTTTGGCATTAATTATTGTTTCGCTTTTAACGCAAAAAAAAATAGAAAAATAAAATAATTCCAATTTTTTTATATGATTTTCAACTTGCTTTTTAATCAATAATTTTTATAATAAAAAAATATATGTCTGAAAAAGCGAATCTATCGTTTATTTTTATATTGCCAATATTATTAATCTTAACTGCATTATTGACTACGCCGCTTGATGCTATTTTTAGTGGTTTATATAAAATAATTTTATCCAAAAGCATATTATTCACAGATTATATAGAAATAGGTGGGTTTGGCGCAGCGCTATTCAACGCTGGATTATGCGGATTAATCGCTTGCATATTGATTGTTATTTTAAAAATATATGTGTCAGGTCCATTTATAGCAGCGGTCTTTACAATTATCGGCTTTGCGTTCTTTGGTAAAAATATTTTCAATATCTGGCCTATTTTTATAGGCGGCTTTATTTTTGCAAAAATTCAAAAAGCGCCGTTAAAACAATATTTTTTAATATCATTATTCGGCACTACGCTTGCACCGCTTATAAGTTTTTTAGCTTTTGGCGCTGGATTTTCAAAACTATACGGAATATTAATCGGCTGGATAATAGGCATTATTGTAGGTTTTATACTCCCGCCGCTTGCGGCGCATATGCTCAAATTTCACAGCGGCTATAATCTTTATAATACCGGCTTTACTGGCGGAATAATTGGTTCATTTGTAACAGCAGTATTGCGCGCTTTTGATATAGTTATAGAAAATGAAAAAATATTAAACGAGACATACGATGTTTTTTTTAAAATTTATTTTTTATGTTTTTTTATTTTTCTATTGTTGCTTTCGTTTTTATTCAGCATATTTGACTTGAAAAAATTAAAAATATCATTGAAAAAAATATTAGAATCGCCCGGCAGATTAATTTCAGATTTTATTCTTATCGGCGGATTGCGCGTGACAATTTTTAATATGGGCGTTATGGGCTGTATATCGCTGATTTTTTTAACTTTAATCGGCGGCAAAATAAATGGCCCGATAATCGGCGCAATATTGACTGTTGTTGGTTTTTCAGCGTTTGGCAAACACCCTAAAAATACTGTCCAAATTTTAATCGGCGTATATTTGGCTTCTACTATAAAAATATACGGTTCTAATATTTTTATAATCGCATTGTGCGGATTATTTAGCACTACACTTGCACCAATCGCTGGAAAATACGGTTTTTTTGCTGGAATAATCGCCGGATTCTTTCATCTTTCCGTTGTTATGAATGTAGGCATATTACACGGCGGAGTAAATTTATATAACAATGGCTTTGCCGGCGGATTTGTCGCCGCTTGTCTTATCCCGGTAATTTATGCTCTTTCAAAAGAAAAGGAGGACTAAAAAAATTGAAAAATGAAATAAAAAAAATTACTAAAATTATCGATGAAGTAATAAATTATTTTATGTTTCATTATAAACCATTTGTCGCTATGACTATTGATTGTAAAGGCGATACTTTTTTTATATCATTTGTATTTAAGGACTTAAAATTATCAGATGAAGAATTTGACAAAATAAAAAGCAAATTCAAATTAAACAGAAGAGTAGAAATTGAAGATTATTATTGGCAGTTGGTCGGAGACAGCGAAAACGCTTCAGAATTTACACTAGTTTCTCTTATGTCAGATGAAATTCAATTTAGCAAAGATGATGAGTCAGTTTATTTGACTATTACTCGTAAAAAATCAAAAAAATAATCCCGCTAAAAAATATACAAAAAATGTATAAAAATTTAATTTTAAAATTATTTGTTTTTTTTTTATTATTTGCATTTACAAACTCTAAAATAATAAGCAATGCCGCAGAATTATTAATATTTCATAATAGCAATTGCGAAAATTGCGTAATAATAAAAGAACTTCATCTAATGCCGCTTCTGAAAAACTACAATTTTCAATATATTGATTTCGATATAACAGAAAAAAGAAATTATGAGTTATTATTAAAAGTTGAAAAATATTTCGGCGATACTGATAATCCTGATTTGCCTGTTGTGATTTTTAATAATAATATATACTCTGGAAAAACTGAAATATTAAACAATCTCCGCAATGCTCTTGATAACAGCCAAAATTCTAATGGCAAACCGGAAGATATAGAAAAATTAATAATAAAATTAGATAAGTTAAATTATGCAATAAATAATGATGCAAAAAAAATTAATATAATCTATTTTTATAAAAGCGGCTGCAATGACTGCGCAAGAATAAATAAAGATTTGGAATTTTTAAATAAACAAAATACCAATCTGCAAATTTTTAAATATAATATCGCTGACTCTTATTCGATAAATTTATACGAGTTTCTCTCTGAAAAATATAATATACCAAATACTCTTCGATTTATTACGCCGGCAGTGTTTATAGCGGACAAATTTTTAATAAATGACAACTTAACTATTCACGAAATTCAAAAAATTTTGTCAGAACCTAATATTGTAAATATAGAAATTTCTGAATTTGACAACTATCAAAAAAATCCAAATCTTAAAATTTTCGAACGCTTCAAAAATTTCAAAATTTTACCGATTGTTTTGGCTGGATTGATTGACGGAATAAATCCCTGCGCATTTGCGGTAATCATCTTTTTTGTGTCTTATCTATTTATATTGAAAAAATCATCAAACACAATAATTTTAGCCGGCTTATCTTTTATTGCAGGGATATACATTGTATATCTTTTGATCGGCGCTGGATTTTTAGAAATTATCTTTAAATTTAAATTATTTGCATATATCAATAATATTATTTACTATTTTTTTGTTAGTATATTGCTTTTGTTCGGATTAATAAATCTCTACGATTTTCTGATTGTTTATAAAACAGGCAAAACTCAAAATATGATCGGACAATTATCATTACCGCAAAAATTAAAAATTCATAATTTTATCAAAAGATCGCAAAAATCAAAGGCGATTTATATTGCGACATTTGTCTGCGGATTGATTATATCAATTTACGAATTCAGCTGCACAGGTCAAATATATATTCCGACAATTATTTATATTCTAAAAATCGCAAATACTATTAATTATAAAATCCAAGCATACATCTATCTGCTAATTTATAATTTTGCTTTTATCCTGCCGTTAGTAATTGTTCTTATTATAGCGTATAAAACTATGCGCGCAGATAAAATTATAAATTTTTTTAATAAAAATATCGCTTTAACAAAATTATTAATGGCTATTTTATTTTTAGTATTCGCCGCGCTTTTTGTGTTTTTTAAATAAACTAATAGATTATTCCTGCATAGCCGACAAAATCGCTGGTATCTTCATCTTGCATAACATCTGCACTTGTATAATAATCCACTAATTTAGCGTTTTTGCGATTCAGCAAAAACGCAAGTTCCGCCGCCGCCGCTATTGCGCCTGAGCAGCAAGCATTATGTTTGGTATTCGCTAATTCCAAAATTTTGCGAGATTGTAAATTTAACGCGGCATCTATAATAGATTTATCATTTTGATTTTTTACCCAATCCAGCGCCGCGGCGCCTTTGCCTGCCGGCATAAAATTAAATCTAAAACCATAATGCGTCAAATCGCTTGAAGCAATAAAAATAAAATTCAAATTTTTTTTATTTATAAGATTAGTCAAATTTTCAGAAAATATCAGCGCCGTCTCATTTGGCGGAATTCTTACAATAACAATTTTCGCGTTTGGAAAATAGTATTTTAAAAATGGCAATTGCAATTCTGTCGTGTTATCGGGTTCGTAATCGTCTGCTTCTTCAATTTTGTATTTTAAATTTTTTGTTAAATCATTATGGTAGTCGTCTATACAGCGCAGCGCGCCGAACGGCGTCTCTACTTCGCATTCTGCCATAAAATAAAAATTATCATAAAATGACAGATGCCCGCCAGCTAAAAAAATTATATCCGGATTAGCATAACGACTGATATTATAGATAACAGAATGCGCTAATACTCCTGAATACAACCAGCCCGCGTGCGGCACTATCCCGATCTTATAAAACAAATTTTTATCATTTATAATTTTGCTCTTTTTTTGATAATCTTTTATAGCATTTTCGCAGCTTTCAGATTTTTTTGGATACCAACTGCCAGCAAGATAACTTATTCTTTTTTGCATAGATAATCTCCGTAAACTATATTTTTTAATTATAATTTTATTTTTTAAATAAATCAAGATAATACCAAATAAATATAATCTTTAATAATCAAACGGATGCCTGTCTATCTTAAAAGGAAATTTTATTTTTTGATTGTTGGTCAAACCAGAATAATAAATGGCCATTATTGCCCAAAATGCGTTTAGCGCATCAGTTGGCGACGAACAAATTTTATAATTATCATCTTCAATAGATTTTATTATTTCATCTACTATTTCTAAAAAAAATGGACGTGATGGCGGTGCAGTAATTTTTGCTGTTCTCACTAAATCAAAAAAATGTTCATATTGTCTGCTTGCTTGAACTTCGTAAACTTCCCAAATACCATTCCCGATTTTTATTCTGCCGTTTTCAAATTGCAAATCAATCTCAAAATTAAAAAAATTTCTATCGCCAGCGCTTTCAATAAATGCAATAATACCATTCTTATATTGCAATTGCGCGTTTGCCGAATTTTCCACTTGATATTTATTGCGCGGCTCTGAAAATTTTATCCATCCTGTTAAACAATCTATTTCTGAATCCGCAAAATAATTCAATATATCTACTAAATGCGTGCCGTCGTGCAATAATGGCCCGCCGCCCGATTCTCGCCAATCAGAATGCCAGTCGTCTTTTAAACCGCTCGTCAATACATTTCCTATCATTGTTTTCAATTTTTTAAATTTGCATTCTTTTATTAATTTCTTTACGAATTTATACTCGGTCATAAATCGCCGTTCGTGATTAATAAATATCTTTTTGTCTGTTTTTGATATTAATAATTCTAATTCATTGGCTTCAGATATTTTGGCGACAATCGGTTTTTCTAATAAAATTGCCTTGATATTTTTTATATTTAACGCGTGTTTTAATATTTCAAAATGCGTGGGCGTGTCAGAAGCGATACTTAAAATATCTATGTCTTTTTGTTCTTCTAATAATTTTTTGTAAGAGGAATATAATTTTTCTTGCGGAATATTCCATTTTCTACCAAAATATTCTAATCTTTGCGAATTTGTGTCGCAACCAGCGATTAATTTTGTGGAATTATGAAAATAATAACCGCCTGAATGAGTGCAAGGATGACAGCGCAGTTTATCGTCTTCTAATAAAAAACCAATTCTCCCGCAGCCAATAACTGCGCAATTATAAATTTTAGCCATTTCTTAAATAAAAAAAGCGTGGACTAAAATTAAGCCCACGCTCCTTTTAAAATAGGATTTTGGTTTACAACAACATTAGCAAAACTAGCCAAGCATCTTATTTTACTTGCGCTGCTGCAGTGTCAGTTGCTTGCTGTTCAGCTGCTGGCTGTTGTTCTGCTGGTTGTACTTGTTGCTGTTGTTCTTGTACCGCTGGTTGTTGTTCAGCCGCCTGTTCTTCCTGTTTTGCACAACTTACAAAAGTTAAAGAAGCAGCCAATACAGCAATTGAACATAAAGCAAAAATCTTCTTAAACATACTCTGTTCGCCTCCTGATAATCAATAAAAAATTTTTTTATTATATTGCCCTTTTAAAAAAAGTCAATAGCTTTTTTAATTATTAAATTTTGTGTAATATCCAAATTCATTTTCTTTCGCTGTTATAGTATATTCTTTATTTTCATTAACAGTTTTTTTGGAATATTTAGAATTAATTTTTTCGCAGTTTTCATTTAACCAAGTCAGCATTCTCACAGCATCGCCAAATCTCGAAAATTTATGACGCGCTCCTAAAAATACCATTACTACTTCTTTGCCGTTTTCTAATCTATTAGTCGTAACTAAACAATATCCAGCCCTGCTTATAAATCCTGTTTTGCCGCCTAATGTTTGATAATCTGGATTATGCAATAATCTATTAGTATTCACATAATCTATATTATAATAATAATTTAGCGGCGACACTGAAAAATGTTTTGTTTTTACAATATTAGATAATAATGGTTGTTCTAATACCTTTTGCATAATCAAACTAATTTCGTATGGCGTTGATACATTGTCCATATCAAAGCCGGTAGGATCAGCAAATTTAGTATTGCGCAAACCTAATCTGCGAGCATAGAGATTCATCATTTGTACAAATTCGCGCTCTGATAACCCTGAAATATCAGCAAGACAGCGCGCTGCAACATTATCAGAAGACAGCAACATTATATATAATAAATCTAATGCTGTAAATTTCATACCTGGTCTTAATCTTGTCTTAAATTCAGGTCTGAAAAATTCGCGAGGAATACTATAAACATAATGTAAATCCGGCTTTAATTCAAGAAAAGTAAGTGCTGTCATTAATTTTGTAATAGATGCAATACTTCTGGTTTCAAAAGCATTTTTAGAAAATAAAATTTTATCGTCGTCAATAGATTTAACTACTACCGCTGCTGATTCTAATTTTGGCATATCATTATTATTGGAATATCTTGCATTTCTGGAAGAATAGGCATTAATAGATTGAGATAAAATAAATATATAAACCCAGACTGTTGTTAAAGTAGCGAGTAAAATTTTAATTCCTTTATTTTTCATTTTCCACCCCAATCTATTTTTCTCTTTTTTCCTATTTTTCCTATAATTTAACCTGTATTTTTGAAATTGTCAAGTTTTTTGCCCCTTTTTTTTGTTAGTTTTTTTTTATCAAATAATTAAAATATTATTTTTTTATCCCGTTCTTTTTTTATTCATTGCTTTATTTTATTCAAGCCCTTCAAAATTTTTTCCGGAGTAAATGGCCAATCTCTTATCCACAAGCCAACAGCATCGTGTATAGCAATCGCTATTACAGGCGCAGCGCCATTACAAGAAATTTCAGATACTGATTTAGCGCCAAATGGACCAAACGGATCATCAGTAAATATAAGTTCAACTCTAAAATCTTCTGGTAAATCATTTATCATTGGAACTTTATAATCTAACAAATTCGCATTTATGCATCTGCCTTTTTCATTATAAACCATTTCTTCATAAAGCGAATGTCCTATTGTTTTTAACACACCGCCATAAATCTGACCTATCGCTAATTCAGGATTTATAGGCGTGCCGCAATCTTGTAAAGCATAATATTTTTGTATTTCAACTTTACCAGTTCTTGTATTAACTGCCACTTGACAAAAATGCGCACCATACGGAAATGACGCTTTATCTGTTGTAAAATTTCCAGAAGCAATCAACTGCCCGCAGCCAGTACCACTCTGAGTATATGCCGCGATTTCTTTATAACTAACCTTGCCGTTTTTGCCTACTACCATTCCGCGTTTTTCTAATCGCAAATTTTCTTTTGGTTCTTTTAGCATTTCCGCAGCTGCAGCTAATATTTTTTCTTTCATTGCAATAGCGGCATTCATCGCTGCCGCGCCTGAAAAATATGTGCCGCTCGAAGCATATGCGCCGACATCAAACGGAGTAACATCAGTATCAGCGGAAATAATTGACACATCTTCTATATCAACACACAATACTTCTGCCGCCATCTTCACGCTGACAGTATCCAGCCCAGTGCCTAAATCAGCGCCGCCGCTCAATAACATAAATGTCCCGTCGCCTAACATTTTTATATCAGCATTTGCTGAATCTAATCCCGGCAATCCTGATCCCTGCTGAATTATAACTACGCCTTTACCAATTTTTATATCAGGATCTTCTGATTCTTCTTTTATGCCCCATCTTATTAATTCCGCTCCTTTTTTTAATGCCTGTTCTAATCCGCAACTCGATACTTGCTGCGGCGTGCCTTCGCGACCTTCGCCTAAACATCTTAATATTTCGAGCATCACACCGTCGCGCACTCTATTTTTTTCTAAAAATTCTAATAAATCCATACCTAATTTTTCAGCCAATTCAGCGGCGGCCATCTGCAAAGCAAACGATCCTTTTGGCGCGCCATAGCCCTGATATGCTCCAGTCGGCGCTATATTTGAATAATAAGTAGTTACTTTAAATTTTACATTATCGCATAAAAATAAAGGCAGTGATTTTGAACAAGCATTCATCGGCACTGTTAAACAATGCGAACCATACGGACCAGTATTAGCTTTTAAATCCATATATACAGCAGTTAATTTTCCATCTTTTTTCGCACCTAATTTTACTTTTATTTTCATTACATGACGCGTACGCGCAGCAATAAATTCTTCTTCGCGAGTATATCTATAAAATATAGGTCTGCCTGTTATCCAAGTCAAATAAGCGGCAACTTCTTCTAATACTATATCTTGCTTCGCTCCGAATCCGCCGCCAACGCGTTCTTTTATTACTCTAATATTATTTTCGCTTGTGCCTAAAATGTATGCCACTATTCTTCTCAAATGCCAAGGCACTTGCGTTGATGCATGTATAACTAATCTATCTCCATCCATTTTGGTATAAACAACATGCGGTTCAAGCGGCGTGCACTGCACTTGCTTTGATTCGTATTCTCTTTCTATTATAACATCCGCTTCTTTAAAGCCATCTTCTATATTGCCGATACCGCCCTCTACGCCTGCTGCTATATTTTTATGTGGGTCAGCATGTATCGGAAATTGATAAATAATCTTGCCATCACGTTCATCTGCATTTTTATTATATTCTTCTAAATTATCTGGCGCACCTACAACATATTCAACTTTACTTTTATGAATAATCGGAGCATTAGGCGCAGCTGCTTCATCGATTGTCATTACATGAGGCAGAATTTCATATTCTACCTTTATTAATTTTATCGCCGCTTCAGCTATTTCAGCCGTTTCCGCCACTACCGCAGCTACTCTATCGCCATAATGTCTGACTTTATTGCTTATTAATTTTCTGTCATAAGGCGATGGTTCTGGATATCCTTGCCCCGCTTGATTATAATATATATCCGGACAATTTTTGTGCGTCAGTATATACACTACTCCTTCTAATTTTTCAGCTTCGCTCGTATCTATATTTTTTATATAAGCGTGAGCATATGGACTCAATAGCATTTTTAAATAACAGGTATTAGCATCAACAAAATCTTCAACAAACGCTCTTTCGCCGCGTGCTAATTTAGGAGCATCTACTTTTCTTTTAACCTTTCCTACTACAGATAATTCCTCTTTAAATTCAGGCGCGATTTTTTTTGTGAAATTCTTATCTTTTTTGCGCTGCGCTGCTATTTCCACAGCATTAAATACTTGTTCATAACCAGTGCATCTGCAAAAAATACCGGATAAAGCGTCTTTTATTTGTTCGCTGGTTGGATTGCTATCGCGCTGCAATAATTCTTCAACAGCCAACTCCATTGCCGGCGTGCAATATCCGCACTGCACTATCCCGGCATCAACAAATGCTGACTGCACTGCTGATAATTCCCTGTTTTTAGAAAAATAATCTATTGTTATTATCTCTTTTCCATCTATTTGCGGCGCCAATAATAAACAAGAGTTTACTACTTTTCCATTCAATATTATCGCACAATTTCCACAAGACCCTTGACCATCGCAACCATTACGCACTGATACTATTCCATACCTCTGTAATAAATCGCGCACTTTTTCAGATGCTTCTGTATAAAATTGTTTCTTTATACCATTTATCAATACCTGTATTTTCATTTTTTTATTTACTCCTTATTACTACTTTATTATTCGTTAATTCTTAAACGCTTCAAAAATACAATCTACTACCAACACAGCGCACATATACTTTTTAAATTCCGCTGATCCGCGAATATCCGCTATGGGATTTACCATATTTTTTATAATACCTTCTATTTCTTCTTTTTGCCGCAGTTCTTTATCTTTTAATTTGTTTTCTAACTCCCTTAATCTAATAACGCATTTATCTACACCACCAACTGCAATGCTAATATCTTTTACTTTATTATCAACTTTTTCTAATACAACAGCGCTTGTAATTATACTTATATCATTAGCAGTTCGGGAATATTTCTTCACAGCAAATGATTTCAATATTTTTTTTTGTTTTATGTTCACTGACACAATAAGTTCATCTTTCTTATCTTTTACAAAATCTTCGATTCTTAATTTTTGCTCGCCGGTCGGTGTGGCTGTTGTCAATTCTGCATCTAATGCTAATAATATAGGTATCAAATTAGAACAAGATTTATTTGCGCCAATATTTCCGACTAATGTCCCAATATTGCGAATATTGCGATTAACTATATGGCTAGCGGCTGTTTTTAATTGTTTCGGTATCTCTGGCTTATCAATCAATTCCTGTATTGTCAAGCCAGCGCCAATAGATAAATATTCGTCTGTTTTATTAATTTTATTTAATCCCAATTTCTCAATACTAATTAAATACTTTACAGGCTTCTTAAAATCCAAAGAATTTAATTCTGTGCCGCCTGCTAAATAATAAGTATCAGCGCCTAATCGCATTTTCAATCCTATTGCCTCTGCTATGCTGTTCGGTTTATAAAATTCCTTTAACATTGCTTTTTTTATCTCCTTAATTTTATGACTTTTTTTTAAACCTTTTATTATATCACATGCTAACTGAAAAGTCAAACATTTTATACATTTTTTTACGGAAAATATCACAGCTATGCAACATTGACAAGTGAAAAGAAAAGCAGATAAAAAACAAGACGCGTAGAGAAAAAATGGCAAAAAAATTATCAAAAGAGAACTAAAAAAAATCTAAGAAAATTAAAATATTTGAAAACTAATAAGTTATGTTTTCTTTCATTATAATAAAATAGCATCACCCACTAAATCAAATCAACAATTTGCATAAGAATATTATAAATTTTAATAGCCTTAACCTGCATATTTCATAATAATTAAACAAAAGGCATATAAAACACTAATAAAATCAATACAATCAGCAATAAAATTAGAAAAAATGTTTCTCAAAAAACGGAATAAAAATTTATAAAAAAAATAAAGATTTTGAGAAATAGTATTAAAACAAGCAAATGGAATATTTGAATGAAATCAGAAATTATTAGATTCAAAGGATTAAAAAAACAGGAAATAATTGCTGAATTTAAAGGCGGTGATATAACGAGCGATGCTGGTCTGCTTCTTTTTCGCGAAATAGAAAAGAAACATAAAATAATAAAAAGAATGAGCGCGTGCATAACAGATAAACGAGAG
>JAKPEO010000040.1 GCA_029551925.1 bacterium | reverse complement strand
AACTTGCTACATCAGGATGCTCTTCGCCAAGCGTTTTTAAATATATATTCAGTGTTTTTTTATGATATTCAATCGCTTTGTCATATTCGCCTTTTGAATAATACACGCTGCCAAGATTATTATATGAACCCGCTACATTCGGATGCTCGCTACCAAGCATTTTTAACATTATATCCAACGATTTTTTATGATATTCCATTCCATTGCTTTGTCATACTCGCCTTTGGAATTATACGCGCTACCAATATTATTGTATGAAATTGCTACATCGGAATGTTCTTCGCCAAGTATTTTTAATTTAATATCCAGTGATTTTTTATGATATTCAATCGCTTTGTCATAATCAGCTATTCCGTTATAATTATTTCCGATAATTGTTAATATAGAGCTTGTATTAATATCTTCCCAACCGCTTTTTTTTACTATTAATCGCAGCGCAATATTTCCGTGAAATATACCGAGATTGTATTTACCTGTTTCAGAATAAATTGAAGCAAGTTCATAATTTATTTTATAATTATCGTCATCGTCAGAATCGTCAATACGCTCGCTCAATTGAATAAGCCGCGCTTCCGCCTCATTGTATTTGCCAGCTTCATTCAATAAATTTATTTCAGCGTATTCTTTTTCCAAATCAAGTTTTGATACATACATTTTCTGCTGTATCATTGAATCAATGTCAACTGCCTGCTGTTGATTATCCGCTAAACTGAATACAATTTCGCCGCCGCCGTCAAGCCAGCCGAACTGCGGCGTCTGTTTCAAGAAAGTCGCTTCAGTAACTTTTTTTCTGCAATAACTCGCAATATCGCTGGCAGTAACTAAGCCCGCGCGCTCATAATCAGCGCCGCCGTTTATCGCGTCAAGCAGATAATAAGTGAATATTCCAAACCCTTTATATTCGACCGCCTGCTCATTTTTCTGACCTGCGGTCAAAATCTGGACTGCTGGTAAACTAACGAATTTACGCGCATAATCGCTGGTAAATTTATCGGGTTTGGATATGCTCACACCTTTTTTAAGACCATAACCGGAATAACAGGCGTCAACAAGAAATAATGTCTGGTTATTCCTGCGAGTGTCTGCTATTTCCTTGAATATTTCCATACTCAACGCGTCTTCCATATCAACTGCGCTTTTGTGCCCGAACGGTATAAGATAACCTTGCTCTTCGCGTTTAGCGTTCAGCGCAGTATGCCCGTGTCCTGAAAAATACATTATTATCAAATCGTCTTTTTCAGCTATCAATCTAATCCGCTGTAAATATCTGATTATGTTTTCTTTGGTCGCCTGCTCGTCAATCAATGTCTTGACGCTAAACCCGCGCTTTTGCAGTGTTTCGGTTATTGCCTGCGCATCGCTGACAGCGTATTCAAGCGAATGGAACGCGCCCGAATATTTGTTTATACCGATAACCAGCGCGTATTTGTTTGAGTATAGACCGTCGGGTAATTCCTGAGAAATAATAGGATTATTAAATAAACAAAAAATTAAAATCACAAAAAATAATTTTTTAAACATAAATTACCCTCCGGCATTTTCAGAAATATTACTTTTTCTCTCTGCGGACTCTGCGCCTCTGCGCGAAAATTTTTCGATGCTTTACCGCCCCGTTTCTTTAATATTCTTTCACACGGATTCCTCGGATTCAAACGTATTTTTTTTATAACTTCCTCAATTGTTAATTGTCAATTGTCAATTGTTAATTTTTTGAATTTGTCAATTGTCAATTGACGGCTGACGACTAATTTATTTCACAAGCCCTGATTTTTCCATCGCTTCAAACGCTTTCCGCATCATAAACGTAAACTGTACCTTTGATTTTGTTTTCTATTTTAAATCCCATAATAGTCATAATTATGACTTATAAAATAGAAAATGTCAATACTTATTTTTATTTCTTTATCGGTTTTTATTTATGTTTTAGAAAATGTAGGTTCAGTTAGTCATAAAATCAAAGGGAATTCGGGTTTTCTTTCTCCGAATTTCCGCGTCGCAGTGTTAGAAAAAATCAAAAGCACAAAGAACCGTTTACATAATAGGGCGTTTTTCGCCCAATATTGCAAAAGGTCATTAAGGTTGCGTTTTTTTATCAATATCTGCGGCTTTTGTTGAATATTGACATTTCTTGTCAAGATTGCAATGGATTATCCGTATTGATTTTTTACGGCAATACCATACCGCGCAATAATTTTCTGAAAGTAATAATTATTAAGATTTATGATTTTTTAAATTACAATTCTATTATGGTTTGCTTGCTGAAAACAACGCAACAAAAATGAAAAATTTTAAGTGGAGGGCGGTTTCACGCACACTAATGCCCCGCGAGGGAGGGGCGCGATAACCGCCGCGCATTATTTAATTGCGC
>JAKPEO010000075.1 GCA_029551925.1 bacterium | reverse complement strand
CACCCACACGCTATCACCATAGCCAGTTAATTGCGCTGTCCCGCTCCAACTACCATTTATACTTGTCAAGACCGCTGTGGTATTCAATGATGAATTTGTCATTATTACTACTGTATTGCCTGTCTGCGTATATAATGTTGTGCCGCTGATTGTTATTATTTGCGTCAACGTATCGTAATTGGTTGCAAGTGATGTAATCTTAACTTGCGGCGGCGGATAATAATTCACCACTACCGTATCGTATGCTTTTTCTCCGCCGATTTGCGATAATATTCTTGCCACAACAGAATCTGCATAGCCTATTAATGAAGCAGTAGCGCTCCAAGTGCCATTATCTGCTGCTAAAATCACAGAAGTTTGCGAAACGCCATTTACATAAATTGTGACAGTATCGCCAGATTTTGTATATAAAGTTGTGCCTGATATATTTATCTCTTGTGTTTTCGTGTCTGTATTATTCGGCGGACTATTTATTTTTATTTCCGGCGGAGGATAATAATTTATAGTTAAATTTTGAGTTTTGACAAAATAGGTATCATCGCCATTTACTATATCTATATATGAAATTAATTTGACAATAATATTATTTGCTCCGCCTGTTAATTGCGTAGTGCAACTCCAAGTTCCGCTTTGCCCTGTACATTTATAAAATGATTGGGTATCGCCGTCTTTTAAAACATAAATATATTGCGAATCTGTAAATGTATCGTCATTTACTAAATTATATGTCCCGCTTAATGTTATTATATTTACATTTGTATCGTGATTATTTAATGGCGAGGTTATAGTCAATTGCGGAAAATAATAATAATTAATAAAATTTATAGTATAAGACCCAATTGTATCAAGCGCAACTACCAATGTTTCTCCGTCAGTTGCTTCTGAATATATATTTGAATAACTATCGGGAGTATATATTGAAATTTGAGTATCAAATCTATCAATAACATACATTTTAGAATCGGGGGGGGATACAAAAATGGTATCAAAATACAATCTTAAATAAATAGCATTGTCTTCTTTAACTTCATGGATTTCTTCTGCTGATGAATAATTTATTGTCCGCGTAAAAGAATAGCCATCTATTTTTAATAATACAAATAAAAAAATAACAATTAAAATTAATATTTTTTTAATTTTCAGCATTTTATCAACATTTTGACTTACATATAAATAATCAACATAAAAATTTTTAAATTTATTATTTTACTCTATAAATATCAAAAAAACAAGTTATTTTTTTATCAAAACCAGAAAATATATAGATATATTCTGATCTTCCCAAAAAAGTAGCCACAAAGAAAAGCAAGAGTTATAATTAATTTTTGTTGGAGGTGTCTGCAATGACAGGTATTAAAAAAAGTAAAAAGCAGTATTCGAAGGAATTTAAGGAAGAAACAGTCAAAATGATTGT
>JAKPEO010000036.1 GCA_029551925.1 bacterium | reverse complement strand
CAACCAAATAGAAACAATATGAAACACAACCAACACCGAATAATATTCTTCTTAATTGTTAATTTAAGCGTTTAATAACTTGTATCAAACTCTTTTGTATAATAATTCTCTTTTAATCTTATAAATATTTTTAAAAAATAAATGCAATCGCCATCTAATTAAGTATTAAAAAAACCACCCTAACCCATACCCGCAAATTCTAATAATATTAAAAAAAATTAAAAAACCCAACCCCCAAAGCCCAAACCACAAGGCAGTGGCGGCGGGGATTCGGGGCAGAAAGATTGAGACCGTAGCCGCCGCTAACTATAAAAAAAACAAGCGAAGGAATAAAGGGCAACACCGCATATTTTAAAAGAAGAGGCCGACGAGTCGTCTCCGACGTGTTCTAAATAAAAAATTTAACAATTTTAACACACGGCGGAGCGAATCTCGGAGGACTCGCTAACCTTATTGAGCGGTGTTGCCCTTTATTCCGAAGCGAAACAAATTGCGGCGGCGAAGGTGCTCTTTTCAGCCACGAAACCCGCCGCCACCAAAATAAAATAAATAGAAAAAAGGAGGATTTTACCCACATTATAAAAGAGCGGCTGAATTTTTTATTTGCCGCCGAGCACTACCTACGTAGTACGCACGACCTAAAAATCGGCGGCCATGCAGCACCTTTGCAGAATCGCACTACCTAAATTGTGGCAAAAAGAGAGAGAAAAAAATAGCCCGAAAACAGGCAAAACAGGGGCAAAACAAGCCGCACAAAATTGGTCGCCCACCCACCGAACCCACAGAAAGCCCGCCGCCCCGCCCCACCCGAGCCAAAACGATAAAAAAGGCGATTGCATTTATTTTTTAAAACCTTCAAATTTAGATTAAAAGAGAATTATTATACAAAAGAGTTTGATACAAGTTATTAAACGCTTAAATTAACAATTAAGAAGAATATTATTCGGTGTTGGTTGTGTTTCATATTGTTTCTATTTGGTTGGTGGTGCGATTGCGATGGTTTGTGCGATTTGTTGCGGTTGGTGGTGCGATTGCGATGGTTTGTGCGATTTCGGTTGGTGCTTGCGTGCCATTGTGCTTGTGTGTGCGATTGCGGTTTTTGTTTGGGTTGGTGGTGGTGCTAATTCCCGAGCGAGCGAAGCGAGCGAAGGGCGAGTTGTGGTTGGTGCTTGCGTGCCGCAATGATGGTGCGTGCAATAATGATTTTTTTATTAAATTGCGATGGTGCGTGGGTTGGTGGTGGTGCTAATTCCCGAGCGAGCGAAGCGAGCGAAGGGCTATAAAGTTTTTTAGAAATATTACTTAAACAAATACAAATAGGCAACTTGCCGCAATACTGCGTATTGCGACAAGTCTTATTATTTTATTCTTCTGTTGATGCATAAATATTATTTATTACGTTTGGTATTTCATAGATGCTTAATTTTTCATTTTCGCAATGTATTATTGCATGTTCCAAAACTTCTGGCGAATAATTTTTAACTAAAAAATTTACGTAATCTATCGGCAGATAATTTATAGCAAATATTTTAATTAAATTATAATTTGTATTTGCTAAATTGTAAATTTTATAAGCAGTTGTTAAACTTGTGTTGAATAAAAGTGCTATTTCTTGTGGTTCTAATATTTGCGACTTGTTTATTGAATTTATTATGAATGCTTGTGAGAAAAATTCATCAGCAATTAACGGATATTCTGGGCATAAATCTTTGTAATTTGTATACAATTCATTTTTGTCCCATACTTGACATTTTACAAATGTTTCGAAGGGCTTGATTTTAAAATAATTTACATAATCATTTGTTATGTAAATATTAGAAGCTTTAAAACATTTTGTAATTATAGTTTCGGAATTGTTTACGTTTAAATTATTATTATTTTTTTGCTGTTCTTGCTTTATTTTATTTATATCGCCTAACGAAAAATACAATAATAAACGATTTCTTTCAACGTTCTTGAGACCAAAATTTTTATTTTCCATTTTTTAACTCCTTATTAATGAATATGTTAATTAGATTATTAATTTCGAACCTTCCATTTTTACGTATTTTTAATAAGTATTTTTGCAACCTACGAAGTATATTTTCAAGTTCATATTTTGTTGGAATACTTGCATTAATAAAATTGTTTTGTACTTGTCTTAACTTTTCAATGTCTTCATTTTCCACTATTTCTATATTAAAATTATTAAATACAAGATATTTTCCTATTTGTTCAAAGGTGCAAGTAATCATTTTATTTTCGGTAAGTATGCAATAAAATAATTTATTTTTTCCATAGTCTAATACAACTGCATTTTGATATTTTTGATTAAAAGTAATTACTTCTTTTATTGTTGTTATTGTGCTCATTTTTATTCCTCCATTTTAATAGTAAAATTTTTAACAATACTAAATTGTACTTTTGTAGTTACTGGTTTGTCTTCGTCGATTATGACACCATATTCATCTGTTGTTAATATTCTTACGTTTTCCGATGTGTAAGAATTACCATCTTTTTCGACTTCGTCGAGGAAAATGAACTTGTTTGTAATTAATTCATTTCCGTAGTCTGTTGTAATTTGGAGTATTATTCCAGCCATGTTTTTTCTCCTTTGTTAATTAATACAATACAAAAATACAAATAAATATTTAAATAACCAAATATTTTTATATATTTTTTTATATTTTTTTATAATTATTTTTTTATTATAATTTTCATTTTGAATATTGAATCATTATTCATATTTGAATACTGAATCATTGTTCATTTTTTGAGTTATCCCCAAAACCTTTATATTAAATATTTAAATACATGTATTTTTATGTTGTGTGGATTTAGTTGATAACATTGTAACTATTATATTTATTAACATTTTTTAATTAACATTTGTATGTGTAAAACTTTAATGTATATGTGTATAACTTTTTTATTAACATTGTTTTCATCAATGTTTTTTCTATTATTTTTGTATTGTAATTTATTATTTTTATTTAAAAATTTAAAGGTAAATTTATGGCAAGAGTTCGTAAAGACGGGGGAAGCCGATGGGTACAACGAGCCTCGATGGCTCGTGAGGCTTATCAATCCGGAATTGAAAATCCTCGCAGAGATTGGGCTGAAGCTACAAAAGCTGCGGAAGATACTTGGAAACAAGGAGTACAACAAGCTGCCCAAGAGGGAAGATTTAGTAAAGGTGTTATGGCAAGCGGCTCAGCTTATCAAAAGCAACGTGCTTTAGAAGTTGGTGCTGATAGATTTGTAACTGGTGTAAGTGTTGCTAAAACCAAATATGAAAATGGCATACAGCCTTATCTTCAAACCATTGAATCTACACAACTGCCAACCCGCTACCCAAAAGGCGATATTCGTAATTTAGAGCGTGTTAAAGCTATTACGCAAGCTTTGCGTAATAAAAAATTACAAATGGTAAATTCGAGTAAATAAGAGGTATTTTTATGGGACTTTTAGAAATTTTAGGTGGCCAAGTTACAGCACCGGGTGCTACTGAAACAGCATTAACTGCGTTTAGCGGTCAAACTTTTCAAGTGCGAGATTTTAAAGGCAACGCAACAGCCAAATTATTAGCAAATTGGCAATTTGTGCAAGGTGCGGGTATTAATAAAATTCGTGGCGCAAGATTGCATGACAACGTACAAAATTACAGAGTTAGAACAATTGCTCAAAGTGTCATACCTGCTTATTTTGGCTCTTCTGGTCAAAATTTAATTGCGAACGATACTTTATTGCCTACTCTAAGCGGCTCAGCGACTGCTGGGGACATTGAACAAGCTTATTATTTAGTTTATTATAGTGGCCTTGATGGTGTTAATAGTCGCTTTGCACATTGGAACAGCATTTCGAGACGAACTAAAAACTTTTTAACTTGCGAAGTTAGTTTAACTGCCGGCACTACTGGTGGTTTTTCGGGAACTAAAAATCTTGTAGCTGACTATGACCTTTTAAAAAGTGGCACTGATTATGCTTTATTGGGTTACCGTACTAACGTATTACAGGGTGCTATTGCATTTTATGGTATTGATACCGGGAACCTTAAAACTGGTGGACCAGGTAGCTTGCCAATTAACTTTGATACAAGTGATTGGTTTATTAAATTGTCCAGTATATTTGATTTAGATACAATACCAATTTTAAACTCCAACAATAAAACTAGCATTTATGTTGAAACAAGCAATAACGAAAATGCCGCTAGTCCAGTTATTACATTATTTTTAGCTGAATTATATTAACTTGGGCTATTTTATGTATTGGGACGGCATAATATTAGAAATTTACTATACTGGTGGGTCATTGCCATATATTTACGCATGCTACGATAATAACGGCATTTTAACAAAAAACCTAATTTACCAAGAAACTGGCTCTTTATCGACGAACCAATATATAAGAAAGGAAATATTTATTTCCTACGAAAATTTTATCGGCTTTGAAACTAATAATACAGGTTTTGGTAGTCCAGCGACTTATGGTCATATTGTTATACACGCAGCTAGAAAAGACTCGAATAATAGACTGCATAAAATTGGCACGTTTGGCATTTTAAGCTCTGGTTCTGTATTTACTCAACTTAGGAACGAAATTTCTTTTAACACACCTATAAAGTGCCCTGGTTTTGTTCTGCGAAGTGACGCTTTTACTGGTTCTAATTATTATGGTTTTCCTAGTGCTGTGATTGGTTCTACTAATATTATTAATTCTTCTTGTACATTTACTTCACCCGCTGGGTCTACATCATTATCCGTTTATGTTTATTTACATAATGTTGGTGGAAGTCCTTATGCCATACACCATTCTAATATTGCTATTTCACCTAGTACTAATTACAATTTTTATATAACAAGCTCTTCTAATCAAAACGCAGTTAGTGGTGATAATATTTTTATCAACGACCCAATATTTAAAAATCTTTTAAACAGTAGTTTCAGAATTGAAATAATTCCCGATGTTGGTTCTATTACTCCTTCTGGTTGTTATTATGCCTTTGATAAATTTTTGCCAATTGCAAGCAATTTTTAATATTTTAATTTTATGCGTAAATTTATTTATAAACAATATAAAAAATTTAGAGGGTGTACAAATGCAGAAAGCAAAATATTGAATTCCTTTATTAAATTTTTTCCTTATAAATTTGAGTATATTTATTTACAATTTCCGATAAGTAATATTGATTATAAAAGCAAAAATTTTAATATTAATCTTTTACGGGATAGTAAATTTCTATTTTCTAGTCGCATTGATGCTATTTTTGTAAACAATAATATTTGGAACATAGTGGAATTAAAGCAAACGGCAAATTTATTTAGTTTGTTACAAGTTAATTATTATTACAATCTTATGCGAAGCTTCTTCCCTGAAAAAAAATATAGCCGTTTAATTATTCTTTGTCACAACTTTGACCCCGTTACTATTAAACACGCAGAATTTTTAAATATTATATTAATACAAGTTTCACCTAATGCTTCCACTAAACCAAATTTTTTAACTTTTAATGAAGATTACTTTAACAAAGTAATAAATTAACTCCTTGTAAGTGTTTTATTTTTTTACTGTTTTTCGAATTTTTCTTTTAACACACCAAAAGGCGAGCAGGGCTGTGGCGAAAAAAATCATGTTTAAGGTACCTTCAAAATAAATCCTTGTTAATTAAACAACTATAATTTTCAAACATTTTCGCCCCACCCTCCCGCCCATTTATTTACCAATTTTAAGCATATAAACGGCGTTTATTACAGTTTTCAAAGTTGCCACACATTTAAGTATATTAACGGCAAAAAAGTTTAAATTCGAGACGCTTTTGAACGCCGTTTTTATAATCGCCGAGCGGTCACCGTTGCGGAATTTGTTGCCGTTGCGGAATTTGTCGCCGTTACCTTTTTCAAGCGAGGCACCACGGCAAAAAAAACAACCTTTAAAATTATAAACAATCTTTTTTTTTGCCGTTTTTTCCCGCCCCGCCCAAAATATTAAAATAAACGAGCGGAGGGGATTGCAGGGAATTAAAAAATCTGTCACGTTTTTGGCGAGTGGTGGGGCGGGGCGGCGGGCTTTCTTACCTTTTTGGGTTCGGTGGGTGGGCGGTCTTTGTGCGGCTTGTTTTGGGGATTTAGAAATTATAAGAAAATAAGGTTTTTATTGGAATAAAGGGAGGGAAATGTTTTGCCTGTGTTTTCGGGCGTTAATTTTTTTTCTCTCTCTTTTTGCCACCCTAAAAAATTTTCAGCCGCTCTATAATGTGGGTAAAATCCTCCTTTTTTCTGGGCTTTGGGGGTTGGGTTTTTTAATTTTTTTTTTACATTAATTTTTGCGGGTATGGGTTAGGGTGGTTTTTTTTGACCGATTTTTTAATTCCCTGCAATCCCCTCCGCTCGTTTATTTTAATATTTTGGGCGGGGCGGGAAAAAACGGCAAAAAAAAAGATTGTTTA
>JAKPEO010000100.1 GCA_029551925.1 bacterium | reverse complement strand
ATCGGCGATTATATTTTGTCAAATGGCGAAATAGCGGCTGCCGCAATATTTAACACGGTTGCACGATTGATTGACGGAGTATTAGGCAATCCATTATCATTAATAGAAGAATCATTTGAAAATGGAATGCTCGAATATCCTCAATACACTCGACCTGAATGTTATCGCGGGCTCAGCGTGCCTGAAATTTTAAAGAGCGGTCATCATAAATTGATAAATGAGTGGCGGTTATCTGAATCAAAAAAGATAACAGCAAAAATCAAAAATAGTTGATGATTTGAAAAAAAAGATTTTTTTTTATTAAGAAGCGAAGTATAATATAAATTTTTGTGTAGTTGAGGAGGTGAACATAATGTCATTAGATTTAGTGAAGATTGTAGATGAACAAAATAAACGGCAGGATTTGCCGGAGTTGCGGCCGGGCTTGACTGTTCGCGTGCATTTTAAAGTTAAAGAAGGACAGCGCGAAAGAACGCAGATATTTGAAGGCACGATTATCTCAGTAAAAGGCAAAGGAAAAAATGTTAAAACAATAACAGTTAGACGCGTGAGTTTTAATGTCGGAGTAGAGCGTATAATTCCAGTGAATTCCAAAGTAATTGAGAAAATAGAAATTGTAAGAGCAGGTAAAGTGCGTCGTGCTAAACTTTATTATTTACGCAAGACAACAAGTAAGAAATCAAAACTTAAAGAAATCAGAAGTTATTAATTATGATTTCAGCTGAACAGCGATTATCGATGAATATCGAAAATTTAAGTTTTGACGATATAAAAAAAATAACGGCAGAACAAAGGTTAGAAACTGACAGAGTATGGATAGATTTATTATTGAATGATACTCGCAAGACAGTTTCTTCCTTTGGCAGCCGATTATTGCGGCAGCGTATAAAAATAGAAGAAGAGTTTGCGCGTATCGAGAAGATGCGCAAATTTGAAGAAGAATATTCAGATAAAATCGTAGGCGGTTTTGACGAAGCGGGCCGCGGACCGTTAGCTGGTCCTGTTGTATCCGCTATCGTGATATTAAAAAAAGAAGCGAAGATAATGTTTTTGAATGATTCAAAAAAACTAACGGCAAAACAGCGCGAAGATTTATATAATGAAATTTTAGAAAATGCCGTTGATTTTGGAATAGGTATAATAGATAATACTCGTATAGATGAAATTAATATTTTGAACGCTGTGCATTATGCCGCTGTTCAGGCGTTTAATAATTTATGCAAGATGAAGCCGGAAGTGTTATTGACCGACGCATTAGAAATAAAAGGATTGCCTGAAACTATTAAGCAAACGCCGATAATAAAAGGCGATAGTAAAAGCGTTAATATTGCCGCCGCTTCGATTATTGCGAAGGTTACGCGCGATAGATTGATGATAGAAAAATCTCATGAATATCCGCAATATAATTTTGCAGTAAATAAAGGATACGGCACTGATGAGCATATTAATGCTATAAAAAAATACGGATTATGTCCGATACATAGAAAAACATTTTGTAAAAATTTTTTATAAATTAAATTGCTAAACAAAAAAAATAAGGAGCGGTCTGATATTTATGAAACAAGCTAAACGAGAAAAATTTATTAAGATTGTTATATGGATAATCGTAGTGGCGTTTGTAACCACGATATTTGCCACTTGGGGCGCGCATAATTATTATGAGCGTCAGCATAATCCAATCGCAATGGTAATTGACGGTGAAGAAATAACAAATCAAGAATTTTATAGATTATACGACCGCAAGATGGACGAATTAAAAAAATATTACGAAGAGGAATTAAGTGATACGATGATATTAAAAGTCAGAAACAGCGTAGTAGATGAATTTATCGAAAAAATACTATTTAAAAAATTAGCGAAAAAATACGGAGTAGCGACTACCCCGCGCGATATACAAAGCGCTGTAATGCGGCTATTTCTTGACGATAAAAATCAGTTTAACGCACAAGCATTCGATTATTACAAACGCACGCAGTCAGCGATGTGGTGGGAACGCTTGGAAAATTCAGTAAAAGACGATATAATCTTGAATAAAGCGCATTCTTTATTAACTGATAAAGTCAAAATAACAGATTTAGAATTGCAGTATTATTTCGCAGCCGCTAATATGCAGGCGAATATCCAGCAAATTTATTTGAATCCTTCGCTTGTTATTGAAGCAAAAGCAGTTGAAAAATATTATAATGAAAATAAAGATTTATTTATAAAACCGGAAAAAAGATGGATTAAACATATAATATTAAATGATACTGATGTTGCAAATGACACGCCGGGCAATATCAAGCGTATAAAGATAAATAATATTTATGAAAAATTGACAAGCGGCGCTAATTTTGACGAAATCGCCGCTACTTGGTCAGACGAGCCGATAAAATATCGCGATGGCAAACTTTACAAGAACGGCGATTTAGGATATCTTACAAAATCAGATTTGTTTAAAGATGAAGATTATGCGGAACAATTTATTGAAACCGCATTTTCATTAAAATCCGGGCAGATATCCGAGCCATTCAGAACAGAAAAGGGCTGGCATATTGTAAAAGTTGAGAATATTGCGGATACTGAATATTATTCGTTAAAAGATAAAGAAGAAGTGATAAGATGGCGATTAACGAGCGATACTGAAATCAATAAAACAAAAGAGTTAGCGAAACAGATAAAAGCGGAACTTGACGCAAATAAAATCACATTTGAAGAAGCTGTAAAAAAATATTCAAATGGCAAATCTAAAAAAAATAACGGAAAATTAGGTTTTATCCCGCGTTCGGATATACCGGAAGATTTTTGGGACGACACTCAAACAAAAGAAATAGCAGAAGAATTGCCTATTGAAAATGATTATTTAGATAGAAATTTTAGTGATTCGATTTTTGCGCTCG
The DNA here is from genome assembly GCA_029551925.1 of bacterium. Classification (GTDB taxonomy): domain Bacteria; phylum JAGOBX01; class JAGOBX01; order JAGOBX01; family JAGOBX01; genus JAKPEO01. The sequence goes on along the minus strand of JAKPEO010000100.1, from coordinate 10,382 downwards.
CGTTAAATACCATCAATGAACCGATAGAATCGCATTTGGGCTTTCATATAATTAAAGTGAGCGAATATAAATTGCCAGATCAAAAAGAGTTTGATAAGCAGCGTTCTACAATATATCAAACATTGATTTCAATGAAAGCTCGAACAATAATTGATGATTGGATAAAACAAGAAAAGAAGAAAATAAAAATTAAATATAAATTTTCGGAACCTGATTTTTTGACAAGAGTAATAAAAAATGAAACAGAATAGAAATTAAAAAAAATATAGTAAATTTAGCAAATGTATGAACTTATAAAAAAATTCGGCCGCGATTTGTTTTTAATAGGAATAAACGCTTCACACAGCGGAAATATCAGTGTGCGCGCTGGTGATAAAATTTATATTACGCGCACTGGCTGTATGCTTGGCGACATACAGCCGGGCGATGTGGTATGCGTTGATCTGAATGATAATGCGGCAGGTATTGCTTCGCGCGAGATTATAGTTCATAGAAGCATATATCTTAATACCGCAGCAAAAGCGATTATACATTCTCATCCTCCTTATACTATTGTATTGTCGATACTTGAAGATATTATTATACCTATTGATTCCGAAGGCAATTTTTTTCTTGACAGCGTTCCGATATTTGAAACGCAGCAGACAATAGGCTCTGAAGAAGTGGCGCAAAAAATTCCGGAATTATTGAAAAAACACGGAAAAATAGCGGTTTTAAAATATCACGGGTCATTTGCAATAGGCGAGAATTTAGAAGAAGCGTTTTTATGGACTACCACATTAGAAAAATCCGCGCAGATTGCGTATCTCTTAAAAACTGCAAATCCTGCGCTGTATCATAAAACAATTGTAAAATACAAAAATAAAGAAGCGAAGAAAAAAGGAGCAAAATAAAAATGGGGAATGTTAATGTTAATATAGGGATTATCGGATTTGGCACTGTCGGAACAGGCGCTATAAAAATATTGTTAGAGAAAAAAAAAGAATTAAAAGAAAAGACTGGTATAAATTTTTGTTTAAAAAAAATCGCGGATCTCGACATAAAAAAGGAACGCCATATAAAGATAGATAAAAATATTTTAACAACAGACGCAAATGAAATTATCAATGACGAATCTATTGATATTGTAGTGGAATTGATAGGCGGAATAAATCCAGCTAAGACATTCATATTAAATTCGTTGAAAAATAAAAAGAATGTCGTGACAGCTAATAAAGCGTTGTTGAGCGAATATGCTGATTTGATATTTCAAACAGCGGCAGAAAACAATAGAATCGTGAAATTTGAAGCGAGCGTGTGCGGAGGCATTCCTATCCTTAAAGTTTTATCTGACGGCTTGACTGCAAACAGAATATTGAATATTTACGGAATAGTTAATGGCACAGCTAATTATATTTTGACTAATATGTCTAAATACGGCAAATCGTTTGATGAAGCGCTAAAAGAAGCGCAGATAAAGGGCTTTGCAGAAGCGGATCCAACATTCGACATAAAGGGCAATGATAGCGTTCATAAACTCGCGGTATTAGCGACATTGGGCTACGGCATTAATGTTAAAGCAAAAGATATATATTGCGAAGGCATTACAGAAGTCACGGCGCTTGATTTGAAATATGCGCATAAACTCGAGTATGAAATAAAATTATTGGCGATTGCTAAACTCCATAATCATAACTTAGATTTGCGCGTGCATCCGACATTAATTCCGCAAAAATCAATGTTAGCGAAAACAGATTTTGAGAATAATGCTATTTATATTACAGGCGATGCTGTTGGACCATTGATGCTTTATGGCAAAGGCGCTGGAATGATGCCGACAGCGAGCGCGGTTGTTGCTGATATAATAGATATTGCAAAAAAAATGGTTAATAATTCGCTTGAAAACGGCATTTATTATTTCAATAAACAGCCGCTGAATATTTATCCAATGTTTGCGTTAAAAACAAAATATTATTTAAGATTTTCGGCAAAAGATAAAACATATGTTCTCGCTAATATTGCAAAAGTATTGAGCGACAGCGGCATCAGCATTGCCTCTTTATTGCAGACAGAAACAAATGAAGACGGTAGCGCAGTAATTGTTATTATGACGCATCCTGCGATAGAAAAATCAATGATAAGCGCGCTTGAAGCCTTGAATAAACTTTCAGTTATACAAGGAAAGGTTTTTGCCTTACGAGTAGAAGACGAATTTTAATTTTTTTTTAAAAAGGAAAAAAATATGGCTAACAGATATTTTTGCGTGCATTCTCATTTTTATCAGCCGCCTCGTGAAAATCCGTGGCTGAAATTTATAGAAGTCCAGAAATCAGCGTTTCCGTTTCACAATTGGAATGAACGAATAACAGCGGAATGTTATTATCCTAACGCATTCAGTAAAATTTACGAACATAATAAAGTTATAAAAGTTTTGAATAATTACGCATATATGAATTTTAATTTTGGACCGACATTATTAAATTGGTTAGAAAAAAATAATGATGTAGTATATGAAAAAATTTTAGAAGCGGATAGAATTAGTTTGAAGTTATTCAACGGGCACGGCGGCGCAATTGCGCAGGTGTATAATCACATAATTATGCCGTTGGCTAAAACTCGCGACAAAATAATACAAATAGAATGGGGAATAAAAGATTTTGAATATAGATTCAAGCGTAAGCCAAAAGGTATGTGGCTCGCTGAAACTGCGGTAGATTACGAGACGCTTTATATACTTGCGGATTATGGCATAAAGTTTACGATATTATCGCCGTATCAAGCGCTATCTGTATTTGAAAACAATCGATGGATAGACAAACAGGGCGGCGCAATAGATGTGACATATCCGTATAAAATTAAATTGCGTAATAACAAGGAAATAACGGTTATTTTTTATGAAGGCAATTTATCAAAAGCGGTAGCATTTGAAAATTTGCTGGCTGACGGTAATAATTTTATGAATGTAATAGAGAGCAAGTATTATCATTCTCATCACAATCAAATTATTACGCTTGCTACTGACGGCGAGACCTTTGGTCATCATAAAAAATTCGGAGAGTTAGGAATAGCGTATATTTTTGAAGCGTTAGAAAAAACAAAAAATATTAAGGTATGCAATATTTCCTATTATTTAGCGCATACTCGTGATTATAAAGAAGCGAAGATTCTTGAAAATACAGCGTGGAGCTGCGCGCACGGAGTAGGCAGATGGCAGACCGACTGTGGTTGCAAGATAGATACTTATAGAAATTGGCATCAGAAATGGCGCGCGCCACTGCGCGAAGCGCTGAATAATCTCAAAGATAAATTAGATGCGCTGTATAATAAAGAAATGTCAAAATATATTGACTCTGCAAAAACCGAAGAAATTTTAAAAAATTATATTCATCTGTTAAATAAAAAAAACACAACAGAAAGCGCTATTAAAAAATTTCTTGATGGTTATACAAATAATTTTGATTGTTCTAACAGAATATTGTTGTTGTTAGAAATGCAGAAATATGCGCAGTTTATGTTTACAAGTTGCGGTTGGTTTTTTGACGATATTTCAGGATTAGAAGCAACGCAGATTTTGAAATACGCTTATTATGCGATAGAATTAGCGAAATTATACGGCGCAGATTTTGAAATGGAATTTATTGAGCAATTAAAAAAAGCGCCGTCAAATATTTCAGAATTGAATAATGGCGCGGCGGTATTTGAAAAATATGTCAAGCCCGCGCGTTATGGACGAAAAATAATAGCGGCAATCGCCGCCGCGTATAATTTGTATAAAATTGAAAAAAATAAAAAATTTGAGTTGTTCGGATATTCAGTGAAAATTATAGATATACATAAAACCGTTAAATCGCCGAAAATTGATTATGTTATTGCATTGAAATCTTCGCTTGATTGCCGAGTATTTTATTATTTTGTGTCGATAAGCAAAAACATAAAATTTTCTGAAATTTATTCTGTATCGAGTTTAGATGTTAATTTGCTTGATTTAAAAAAATTAGCTGACAACAATAATTTTGAATTTGAAGCGCAGTATAAATTTTCAGATTTTCCTAATGATGTGCGAATACGATTACTAAAGAAAAATGTTGTTGTGCAATTATCTAAAAATCTGAAATTTTTTGAAAAGTTTTATGAAGAGATTGATTATTATAAAAAAGCGATAGAAAACCCGGATATTTATCTGCCGCCGGTAGTAAAATCTATTATGCAAGAAGTAATATATACGAAATTAAAAAAATGCGTTCTTGATAATGATGTAAATAACTTAAATGAATTAATAGATGCCGCGGTAATCTGGAATGTGCGATTTATAGATAATATAATTCATAAAAATGCCGATAAAAATTTATTGATGATGTTGAATGAATTGTTGACTTCAATAAAATTTCAATCTTTTGACGAAAAATTATACGATAAATTTATACAGACATTTAGAATATATAAACAAATAGAATTAAACACGAATATATCAGAATTACAGGCGAAATTTTATGAATTTTATAGTGATTATTTGCCGAATAAGGGACAATATTCGCATTCGGTAAATTCTATGATTGATAATCTTTCAAGAAATATAATGATTAGATAAAAAAGGGCGTGATAAGAAATGCGTGAAAAAATCAAAGAAAATATTGAAAATTTAACAAGTTATTTGAATGACAATATCGAATATTTTACAAGAAAAATTTATCAAATATGCGAGATTTTATGGCAATCTTATTATAACAATAAAAAAATAATAACAATGGGCAATGGCGGCAGTGCTGCTGACGCGCAGCATATAGTATGCGAATTAATCGGCAGATTTTTAAAATCGCAGAGGCAGCCGCTTGCCGCTGTTTGCTTGAATACTAATGTTTCTACGCTGACTGCAATAGCTAATGATTTTGGCTATGAATATGTATTCAGCCGGCAAATTGAAGCGCTGTGCGAAGAAGGCGATGCCGTAATCGCTTACAGCACTTCTGGTAATTCAGAAAATATTATTGAGGCATTGAAAATAGCGCATTCAAAAGGCGCAAAGATTATCACTATTACAGGCAAAGACGGTGGAAAAATGAAGGGAATAGGAGAGGTGAATTTTAATATAGAACTTAAAGATACTCCGAGAATACAGGAAGTTCATTGTTTAATAAATCATTTAATATGCGAATTACTTGAAAGCAGATATTAATGAAAATTATAATTTATATTAGTAATGATTTTTTTTGTATTTGGTCGATTGATAAGCGTTCAAAATATTCATTTAATAAAATTAACGGAAAAATAGACGAATTAAGAAAATATGTTAAAACTGCCGATTTTTTTAAAAAACAAGAAGTATTGATTATAATAAGCGCGAAATTATATTATAACAATATTGTTAATTTGCCGTTTAGCGAACGCGAAACTATATTAAAAGTCTTGCCGAATATAATATTAGACGAGCATTTTCAGAAATCGGAAGATCAAAAGTTTTTAGCGGCAATTCATTCGATAGATAAAAAATCAAACAATATAAATGCTGTGCTGATTAATTATATAGACGAAAAATATATAAAAGAATTATTATCTATTTTTCAAAATGCGAAGATAAAAGGAATAATGCCTGCGCATTTGTTTATTTTAAATCTTGCAAAATTGAAAAATAAAAATATTGAAGAATATAAATATTGGCGCTGCTGCGACGAAAATATCGTTTATTCTTATGAATTTGATGAAAACCGCAAACTAAAATTTTTTAGAAGTATTTTAACGGAAATTGGCGAAGAAGCGATTGATATATCGGAATCAATCGGCGCTTTAAAAAAATTAGAATATGATATTTTGATAAAACAAAATGAAAGTAATTTTATCAAACCAAATTTTTATGATAAGAAAAAATTAGCGGTGGGCGAATTTTTTAATAGTCAAATTAATAAAAATACCGCGATTTTATTGATTTTATTATTTGCAGCGATGACAATGTATATTTTTGCCGCGCGTTATAAAATAAAAAAAGATTATTTTGCGCTGTCGCAATATTATAATGATTTAATTAAAAATAATTTTCCTGAATTGAAAATTATCGTCAAACCGGAAAAGCAAATAAACGATGTATTAGAAAAAATATATAATAATCACAATATTATAATTCAGCATACCCCGCTGTATATTGATTATAAAAATATTTTAAACAATGTATTTTTAGTTTTTGAACGATATGAAATAATTGTCAATAAAATAGTTATTAATAGCAATATAATGACTATTTCAGGCGAAGGCAAGACATTAGGCGATATGGATAAAATAAGAATCGAATTACTGAATGTTGTGCCTGAAATATTTGAAGCCAGAATATTAAAATCCAATTATAAAAATATAATAACTAATACTGGTGCAGAATTTGAAATACAATTATTTTTAAAAGAAAAAACAATCAAAAAATAATTTTTTTAAAATTTTTCCCAACCTTTTTGATAATAACTGCGTAATATTTAACAGAATGGATAAACACGAACGATTTAACGAGATTTATAATGAATTCAAAGAGCGAATTTTTGCTTTTATATCTGTGAAACTCAAAAATGAAAGCGATAGTTGGGATGTGTTTCAAGAAGTATTTGCAAAGGTATTTGAAAAAATAAATGAGTTGGATAGTTCGTTAAATATTAAGTCGTATATTTATACGATAGCGAAAAATAAAATTACTGATTATTTTAGAAATAACAAGGTTGAAATGCTGGATATTTCTGAATTTGAAAATCAAGCATTGGAAAATAGTAATGAAAACGCTATTCAAAGAAATAATGATTTATTGAGAGCGCTTGATTGTTTGACTGCGCGAGAAAAAGAAGTGTTTGAATATAAATATTTTTTCAATTTTAAAATTTCGGAAATATCAGAAAAATTAGGATTAACCGAAGGCGCAGTGAAAAGGTATTTGTTTGACGCAACTTTAAAATTAAAGGAGCGATTAAAATGAAAAATTGCGAATATTTTAAAGAGCAAATTATGCTGGAATTTTATAATGAAGCATTTGATGTTGAATTATTGAAACATTTAGAAACTTGCGCAGATTGCAAAAATTTCAAATATGAATTAAATGCGAAATTATCAATCAACGCAGATAATGCTATTAAATTTCAAAAAGTGAAAGAAGATATTCTTATTAGCAGCAAGAAAAATATTAATTTTTTTGATTTTAAAAGATTATTTAAATTTTCTGCGGCTGCAATTGTTTTGATAGCGGTATTTTCAATATATCAATACAATGCGAAAATAAACAATAAAAATAAAATAATCGAAAATCAACCGGTTGAAAATAAAAATTTTGAAAATGGAGGTGAGAATGTTATAATACATTATTTCAATGATTTCGATAACGAAATTAATAATTTAGAAAATGAATTAAAAAAATTTAATGAGGTGATTTAAAAATGAAAAATTTAAGATTATTTGTTTTATCAGCGATATTTGTATTTGCTTTTACTATGTTGGCTAATGCTAATCCGAACAAGGAAAAAAAAGATATGGAAGACCATGAATTTCATAAAGGCGGTCCAAAAAATGAAATGATGCAAGAATTACGCGCAGAAATGAAAGACCCAAAATTAGAAGAAGTACGTAATAAAATTAGAATATTGCGCAGCGAAGCGCGGACAATTGGTTTGAAATATAAAAGCGCAAGCGATGCAGACAAGCCAAAAATAAAGCAAGAATACCGCGCAAAAATAAGCGAGCTTTATGATGTCAGAATAGAAGAAATGGATTTGCGTATTAAGGCAATGCAGAGCGGATTAGAAGAATTAAAGAAAGATAAGAACGCTAAAATAGATAAACTTGTCGAAAGTAATTTAGAAAAAATGACTGAATTTGATAAAAGTCCGCGCGGTAAAAAAGGCAACAATTATATGTGCAATCCTAAACGCTAATTTTTGAAAATAAATATCGCAAAAAAAATATAGAGCGTCTGGCAATATTTTTTGCCAGACGTCTTTATTTTTTTATAATATAATTAGAACCTATCCAAAAATTATTTTTTGTTTGGATCAACAAAATTATAAAGATTACTTATATATTTTTTATAATTTTCTATTTCTTGCTTCAATCTTTCATTTTCACTTTTTAATTTATCAATTTCATTAATTTGGTCATTATCTTCGATGCTTTTATTAGTTGAAATAGAATTTTCTATTTTGCTATACATATTTTCAATAAAATTTTTATATTCTTCAATACTCTTGGACAAACGCTGATTTTCTTGCTCTAAACCATTAACTTTATTTTGCAGTTCTTTATTAGCAGCGCAGCCGCCAAGTATAAAAATTATTATAGTTGTAAGAAATAATTTTTTCATTATTTTTTTCCTCCCACTTAAAAAAATTAAATTGTATTTATGTCTTCATATTTGAAAATTTCAATATTATTTTTTACAAGAATATTTATTGCGTGTTGAATATTATGCACTTTAAAAACTATTATTGCATTGTCGCCAGAACGATTAACAAAAGCATACATATATTCAACATTTATATTTTCTTCTGAAAAATAATTTAAAATTTCGTTTAACCCGCCCGGTCTGTCACTGATTTTTACAGCGATTACCTCTGTTATTTTTACGGTAAAATGATGCTCTTTTAAAATTTTATAGACATTTTCAACATTAGGCACTATTAATCGCAGAATACCAAAATCAGAAGTATCAGCCATTGACAAGGAGCGAATATTGATATTATTATCTTTTAATACTTTTGTTACTTCCGAAAGTTTGCCCGGTTTATTTTCCAAAAAAATCGATAATTGTTTTAATAACATAATTAATCACCCCAAATTTTTTTTATAATTGTCTTTTATCAATTACTCTTTTTGCTTTGCCTTCGAATCTCTGAATTGTGCCAGGTCCAACTAATGTAACTTTTACGCGGATAGTTAAAACTGCTTCAATTGCATTTTGTATGCGTCTTGCAAAATTTTCTATTTCTTTGACTTCATCTGAAAAAGCGTTGTCAGTCATTTCAACTTGTACTTCTAATTCATCGAGTGCGTTTTCGCGCGTAACTATTATTTGATAATGCGGAGCAACGCCATCTATTTCCATTAATACGCTTTCGATTTGACTTGGGAATACATTTATTCCGCGGATAATCAGCATATCATCAGTGCGTCCAGCTACGCGCGTCATACGATAATGACAACTACCGCATTCGCATTTTTGATAATTTAACGCAGCAATATCGCGCGTCCGATATCTTATAAATGGCGAACATTCTTTTGTTAACGTAGTGAATACTAATTCGCCAAAAGTGCCTTCTGGTAATTGCTCGCCAGTATGCGGGTTAATTATTTCAGGATAAAAATGGTCAGTACAGATATGCAGACCATTTTGATATTTGCATTCAGCAGCTACGCCCGGACCTATTATTTCGCTTAAACCATAAATATCAATTGCAAGTATTCCTAATTTTTTTTCAATTTCTTTGCGCATATTATCAGACCAAGGTTCGGCGCCTAAATAACCGACGCGTAATTTTAGTTTTGAGCGGGAGATGCCTTGTTGTTCAATCGCTTCGCCTAACAGCATCGCATAGGAAGGTGTGCAGGTCAATAATGTTGTGCCGAAATCTTCAAACAGCATTAATTGCCGCGGCGTGTTTCCGCCAGATACTGGAATTACAGTGATACCTAAATATTCAGCGCCGTAATGAATGCCTAATCCGCCTGTAAATAAACCGTAACCATAACCATTTTGTAAAATATCTTTTTCAGATACATCGCCTTTATATAATGTCCGCGCTACTGTTTCAGCCCAAACTTCAATGTCATTTTTTGTATAGCCGACTACAATTGGTTTGCCTGTTGTGCCTGATGAAGCATGAACTCTTACAACTTTATCAAGGGCCGTAGCAAATAAATCGAATGGGTAATTATCTCTTAAATCCGTTTTATATGTGAATGGCAGTAATTTTACATCATCTAGAGATTTTATGTCTTCCGGTTTGAGTTTTTGTTTATCAAACAGATTTTTGTAATGCTTGATATTTGTATAACAATATTTTACAATTTTTTTTAAGCGGTCTGTTTGTATTTCTTTGATTTGATTAATATCCATTTTTTCGAGTTTGTCTATTTTTTCAAAGTTCATTTGTTGTTCCCCCGAATTTTTCAAAAAAATGTGGAATAATTATATTATAATTTTTGTATTTTGTCAAAAACTTTTAGATAATTTTTCTGAATTTTTTTGATTTTTTTTGAGAGCGCTTCATAAAAAATTCCAATTCTTTTTCGCGAAATAGAAAAGAAATATAAAATAATAAAAAGAATGAGCGCGTGCATAACAGATAAACGAGAGAGCGGAAAGGTGGTTCACAATATTGAAGAACAAATGCTGCAAAGAGTATATGCAATAATAGCTGGCTATGAGGATGTCAACGATCATCAGGAAT
>JAKPEO010000056.1 GCA_029551925.1 bacterium | reverse complement strand
AATGGAGATTAGGGATGTAGAATGCGAAAATTAGATGAATACTTGCAAAAAAAAAAAAAAAAATATAATTTTTAATTATGGATATAATAGTATCTGAAAAAAATAATATTTTTGTGATTGAACTCAAATCGCAAAACAATTCTACAATAAAAAAATTTGAGACGCCAGAAAAAATATTCGAATTTTTCAAAGACGACATACCGCTCAGCAACAGCGCGCTTAAAATAAACATTGAAGATTCATCTTATAAAATTTTAGTAAAAAATATTTTCGATAAAATTTTAAAATATCAGCAAAATAACGGCATTACATTAGAATACATAACCACTCGCAATAAATTATTAAAATCAGGTGGTAAACTAAATACCAAATTCGACAATTTAGAAAAAATAGCGCTAAATGAATCAAGCAGAAAAGACATCATTGCAGTTGATAAAATGGCTATATACAAATTATATGCAGATGTTTTATTGGAAAAATTAAATTCGATTTTAGCGAATTATATAGATAATCAAAATATAGAACAGTTGAAATTGCAATATACTACATTAAAAGAATCAAATATGAATTTAACTAATATGATATCGCAGGGCTATACGATACACAAAACTATATCATTAATAAAACTGCGAAATTACATAAGTACTATTTTAATGAAATTAGAGCAATTACAGAAATTAGCAAAAGCGCCAAACAAAGACGAAGCGATGTTAAAAATATTAAAAGAAATGGCAAAAACTAAAAATTTCTCAGAACTCGAAAAATACGGCGATGTTTTAGACAGCCCAGAATATTCAATTGATACAAAACTTCAATATATCACCGATATAAAAAATAATAACAATATAACATTAACAACAAAATTAATGGATTATTTTTTTAAGACGGACAATCCTCGCATTAAAGAGCATATAGTATGGGCGCTGCAAGATTACCGCGCACCGAATATTTTTAAATTTTTAAAGGAATTAATGGTTAATACCGCTGAATCGTCAGATGTACGTATTGCTGCGGCTCTTGCTATTTCTACATTTCCAGATCCGCCGCCAGAAGTAAAATTAATAATAAAAAAATTACGGACAAATATTGTTCATTCATCAGAAGCGGTAAAAAATAAAGAAATATCAAAATTGCCGGATATATTATTGATTGACATAGAAACGCGGCAAGTATCGGAATATATGTTAAAATCAATAACTTCTGATTATTTAAAATTCATCTCGCAAACAGAATTAAAGCCGAAAAGTATTTATATTTTACAATTTAAAGATTTAAAACTTCCGGAAGTTTTTAGTTTTAATATTGAAATTATTTTTTCGGTATTTGACCAAAAATTAGGAGTATATCTCAATCGCGCAAAATTCCTAAAAAAATTCGCATTTGAAAAAGACCAAATTGATTTTATAGTAAACGGCTTAAAAACGAATCAAATAAATATCGAAAATTATTTTATCGAAAAAAACGAGATTAATAGCAAAATTTTTCCGTGCAGATTTCATCCGGATTATCCGTATTCTCAAAAATCGGATTTTTACAAAAAGCACGGAGACAAATGCTCTGAATTAATGACTTTAAATTTTTATTTAGATACAGGTTTAAATTGGAAAGTCATCAAATGCTCTGAATGTAAAAAAATATTAAATTTAAAATAAAAAAATGTTAAGATTAAAATTAACTAAAAGATTATTAGGGCAATATTTAGCAAAACCGATATACAGCCGCGAAGGCAGATTATTAATAGCCGAAGAGACAGCGCTGACCGAGCCGATACTAAAAAACTTAAAAGACAACAATATTTCAGTAATTTATATTGCGGCATTCCCAGATTTAATTTATAAAGACGACTTATTTCCGGATAATCAAAAAATATTGATTTTAAATGAAATAGACGATTTGCATAAATTAATAAAAGAAATTATTCCTATACAGCAGCCGAGCAGCGCACAGGATAATAATAAACGAACAGAATTATACGAGCTTTCAGATAAAATATTAAGAAAAATCAGTAATATAGTAAATACATTAATTGATGTTGTTTATTATTTTGATGATAAAACATTAAAACACTTTATAGAATACAGATTTATGTTTCCGTTTTTCATTAATAAAATTATTTTGAATGCTATTTATTCCGCTTATACGGCAAAGGCGATGAATATAAACAAATTAGAAATCGAAAAATTATTAAGCGCCGTAATATTATTAGATGTCGGATTTTATAAATTGCCCGAACGATTATTGAATAGAAAAATATATTATGACAATGAAGAAGCAAAAGAAATTTTAAAGCATCCGTTTTATAGTTTTGATATTTTGCGTAATATAATAGGTTTTGATACGATAGTAGCGAGTTTGGTATATATGAGTCATGAGCGAATAAACGGCGGCGGCTATCCGCGTAAATTAAAAGCGTCTGAAATACCTGAATTAGCGCAAATTATCGGAATAACAGATACATTTACAGAATTGAAATATTCGCCAAAATACAAAAATATGTTAAACCCAGAATTAATTTATGAACTAATCGCAAGCGATAGTTTTGACAAAAAAATATCTGAAATATTTATAAAAGCAATACCGCCGTATCCTATTGGCACAACTGTATATTTGAATAACGGCGAAATCGGCGTAGTAATCGACTACGATGAATCGCAGCCATTCAAACCTAAAATCAGAAAATTAGATGCCGGCAATTTATACAAAGACATAATCGAATACGATTTAAAGCAAGATAAAAATCTAAAAATTACCGGATATGTTTGGTAATTTTTTATTTGAATTTTTTTGGATTTTTAATTAAAATACACCACTTAAAAAAATCAACTAAAAATTAATTAAAATTAGGAAAAATATAAAATGAAAACAAATGAAATACGCAAATTATTTTTGGATTATTTTAAAAATTTAGATCATCGGATAGTGCCGAGTTCGCCGGTTATACCATACGATGACCCGACGCTGTTATTTACTAATGCAGGAATGAATCAATTTAAAGATGTATTGTTAGGCGTAGAGAAACGAGATTATAAGCGCGCAGCGTCATCACAAAAATGTATTCGCGCTGGCGGCAAGCATAATGATTTAGAAAATGTAGGATTTACCGCACGGCATTTAACATTTTTCGAGATGCTCGGCAATTGGTCGTTCGGCGATTATTACAAACGCGAAGCAATACATTGGGCTTGGCAATTTTTAGTTGATATAGTGAAATTGCCAAAAGAAAAATTATGGGTTTCGATTTATAAAGATGACGATGAATCGTATAATATCTGGCATAAAGAAATAGGCATAGCTGCTAATAAAATTATAAGATTAGGGGATATAGAAAAAGGCGACGAAGAAAATTTCTGGTCAATGGGACCTACTGGCCCGTGCGGTCCTTGCACAGAAATTCATTATGATACAGGCGCTGAATGCAAATTTAATAATAAAGAATGCTGTCCGGGCTGCGATTGCGATAGATTTTTAGAAATTTGGAATAATGTATTTATGGAGTTCAACCGCGACGAACACGGCGTTCTGCACAAACTAAAAATGAAAAGCGTTGATACCGGTATGGGATTAGAGCGGTTGGCTGCGATACTGCAAAACAAACCGACAAATTTCGATATTGATATATTTCAACCTATAATTAAGCACATTCAAGATATTACTGGGACAGAATATACATTTAATCCTGCGCCTTTTCGCGTAATTGCCGATCATATTCGCTGTTTAACCTTTGCAATCGCTGACGGCGCGTTGCCGTCTAATGAAGGCCGCGGTTATGTGTTGCGTAGAATATTGCGGCGCGGGTTGCGATTCGGCAAAAAATTAAATATTGACAAGCCGTTTATGTATATATTAGTTGATGATGTTTGCGCGACGCTCGGCGACGAGTATCCAGAAATCATCAAACGAAAAGATCATATTCAGAAAGTTATCAAATCTGAAGAAGAACGATTTTTACAAACATTAGATCGTGGATTAGAAATATTCAATAAATTAGTAGATGACTTAAAAGCAAAAAACAAAAAAATTATGGACGGCAAAGATGCATTTGTTTTATATGATACTTACGGTTTTCCACTTGATTTAACTGAATTAATGTGCAGAGAAATCGGCTTAAAAGTAGATATTGAAACATTCAACGAAGAAATGCGTAAACAGCAAGAAACTTCACGTTCGCATTCAAAATTCAGCGCAAACTATGATGTTGACGATTTAAAATTTAATTTATTAGAAAACGAAATTTCAGAATTTGTCGGTTATGAAAATGAAAGTATTGACACGCGCATAATTGCATATAGAGAAAACAATAATAAAATTGAGATAATATTAAAAAATTCGCCATTTTATGCAGAATCAGGCGGTCAGGTCGGAGATACCGGCATTATAAAAGGCGCTAATTACGAATTATCAGTATTAGACACTCAAAAAATAAATAACTCTAATGTCTGCATATGTAAAATTACAAAAGGCGAATTAGAAGATATTCGCAAAAATAATAAAGTATCTGCAAGCATTAATTCTGCGCGCCGCGCAAATATAAAAAAAAATCATACAGCCACGCATTTACTGCATTCTGCATTAAGAAAAATTATCGGGACGCATATCGAGCAAGCCGGCTCGTATGTTACAGACAGCGGATTTCGTTTTGATTTTTCGCATTTTGAAAAATTATCCGATAAACAAATATCAGAAATCGAAAAATTAATTAATTCAAAAATCCAAGAAAATTTGACGGTAAATATTTTTCATACGAATATTAATGAAGCGAAAAAATTAGGAGCAATGGCATTATTCGGCGAAAAATATGGCGAAATAGTGAGAGTAGTAAAAATATCAGATTATTCGCTCGAATTATGCGGCGGCACGCATTTAGACGCTACCGGAGAAATCGGACTATTAAAAATAATTTCTGAATCCGCAATTGCCGCAGGCGTGCGCAGAATCGAATGCGTCACTGGTTTAACAGCATTAGATTATTGCAATGATTTTGCCCAAAAATTTTATAAAGCTGCAGAAATACTTGAAACTGATGTTAATACTGTTTTGACAAAATTAGAAAAACTAAAAAATGAATTGCACAGATTAGAAAAAGAAAATCGCGAATTAAAACAGCGCGCTGCCGCAGGAATGACCGACGATTATTTTTCCAAAATTGAAGCGATAGGCGCTATAAAATTTTTGTATTTAAAATTTAATGATTTTGACAATGACCAAATCAAGATTATTATCGACGAATATAAAAAACGCGAAAATAATGGAATTGCTGTGATTGTCAATATCTCAGCGAAAAAATCAATTGCATTTATCGGCGTCGGCAAAAATTTAATTGATAAATACAAAGCCGGCGAGTTAGTAAAACAAATTACAAATATTACTGGCGGCGGCGGCGGCGGTGCGCCTGCGTTCAGTCAAGCTGGCATAAAAAACATTGATAAATTAGACGAAGCGATAAAGTCATTAAAAGAGTATTTAACAAACTAAAATTATGAAATTTCAATTCAAATGCCGAATATGCGGAAAATGCTGCAAGCATTATAAAATCATAATAAATTTAGTTGACGCTCTGCAAATATTCCATCATACTCGTCAGCGGTTTTATGACACATTCAAATTGATAGATATAAATGAAATGCAAGTTGGCGAAAATTATATCTACAATTTTTTCAAGATAAAAAATAAAGAATATTTGTTAAGCATAATAAACAATTATTATGACGGCTGCGTATTTCTAAAAGACAAAAAATGCGTTATTCAAGAAATCAAACCGTCGGTCTGTTATTTTTATCCTATCAAATATGATAATGACTTAAAAAAATTTGTAATTGAAAAATACGATATATGCTCAGGCGATTATGACGACGAATTTACAGAATGGCAGAATTTAGAAGAAAAATACGCTTATTATTCTGAAAACTGCAATTGGCATAATGATATAGTTAATTATTGGAATGAACATTATTCGCAAGCGGCAGATGAAAAAGATTTTGTAATATTTTTTTACGAAGTTTTATATCCGTTGTATCTTGACGGATTAAAATCTTAAAAAAACTAATAAGAAAAAATATTGTTTTTTTTAAAAGCAAAATTATAATTTTGGCATTTTGTAAAAATAACTAAATATGGTGAAATAGTTTATGATACAAGCGACTGAATTAAGACCTAATAAAGTCATAAAATTAGACAATAATATTTACATTGTGACAAAGGTATCTTTTAATCAACCGAAAGAAGCGCGGACAGAAGTGATTTATCGCGTGCGTTTACAAAATATTTATACAGGCGCTTCGCTTGAACGGTCATTTAAAAGTTCTGAAAAACTCGAAGATGTTTACTTAGAAGTGCGGAAAATGCAATATTTATATAATGACGGCGAAAATTATACATTTATGGACAACGAGACATTTGAACAATATGAATTAGATAAAAATTTAATAGGCGACGCTAAAAATTTTTTGACTGAAAATATGGAAGTAGTAATTTGCGTGTATGAAGGAAAAGCAGTTACTATCACACTACCGACAAGCGTTATCTTGACTGTAACATACACAGAGCCGGGCGTGCGCGGCGATACTACCGGCAAAGTCACAAAACCAGCGACATTAGAAACAGGTCATACTTTACAAGTGCCGTTATTTGTAGATATAGACACAAAAATCAAAGTTGATACGCGCACAGGCGAATATATCAGCCGCGCATAATTTTTTTAGTTTCTAAATAATTATAAAATGCCTATAATACCAAATACAAAACAAATATTTACAGGAAAAATTTTAGATTTTGACAATGCAAAAGGTTTCGGATATATACAACCGGACGATATTTCGATAGACGAACAAATATTCTTTCATTTTTCAGATATTATTATGCCAAAAACATATTTATTTCGGACAGTTGAAAAAGGCGATATTGTCCAATTTGAAATCAAATTAGATTCGCAAAATAAAATATTAAAAGCATATAATGTAGAAAAAAAATAAAGTATCTATTTTTTTTTATTACTAATAGAATAAAGGCAATACTACCGCTTCAATAGCGCGTGCCAAAATAATCTATAAATTGCGGTATTTTTTAATCTTTAATTTATTTTATATTTTTTCTGAATCAAAATTAACTTTGATTTTTCTCGCAATAAAAAAATATCATCTTTGACGGCAGTAGAAAAACATTATTACAATTAATCAATATAACAATAATGTTTGTATAGCAGTGAACCGCGAAGGACTTGAACCTTCAACCTACGGATTAAGAGTCCGTTGCTCTACCATTGAGCTAGCGGTCCTAACTAAATAAATTATATAAAATACTAAAAAATCAATGTTTAATTATGATAAAAATTATAATAATTCTTTTTTTTTGTCAATATTTTTTTAAATTTATTATGTTCTTATTTTTTAAGAGCGCTACAATCAATTTTACCGAATTAATGTTTCAAAATATGAATAAATTAAATGGTTATATTTTATTTATTCAGCATATACAGAGCAGCGCCACCAATTGAAGTATTCTGAGGCATTCACGCATCGAGCATCACTGACTAATAATTTACTATGATAATTTATATTACAAATAATCTTCTATATTTCGCAACAATTTATTTTCTGCGTCTATCAAAAAATAAATTATTTAAAACTGAATAAACTGAACAATTTGTCAAAAGCGGCTCATTTAAAATTTCTGGATTTTTCATTATTGATTTTTGCCAATATTGGGTGTGGGGAATAGGCGAATAAAAAGCGTATTCTATGTCTATTCCCGAAGATTTAATTATTTCCGCTGTTTTTTTTATATCTTCTAATGATTGTTCAGGTAATCCAGTCAAAATATACGCTTTGACTTTTTTTAAATCTATACCTGCTCTATTAAAATTATCCAAACATCTATCATAATCTTTTAATGTAAATTTTCCGCTCGTCTGATTGTGCCAATCTTCATCAATTGCTTCTAATCCTAATCTGATTGTATCAAAATTCGCAAGTTTCATCAATTCTGCAATTTCAAAAGTTATATATTTTATATGAACAGCGTTTGGCAAATGAAATCTGCATTTTATATTACTATCAATTATTTTTTTCATTAATGGCGCAAAATGGTTTTGTGCATTATACAATAGCGCATCATCATAAAATGCAATATCTTCTATTTTTCTGACATTAACCAAATAATTAATTATTTCAAATACTCTGTCAATAGGATACTGTATAAATTTTTGAAATAATATTTTTGACGCGCAATAGTCGCAATTAAAAATACAGCCACGTGTAGTTAATACAGGCGCTGAATAAATTTTTTGATACAGCGAATAATCAGGCGCTAAAAATTCAGGCTGCGCATCTATTTTCAAATTCAAATCAAATAATTCATTCAATAGTAAAAGCAGTTTATTTTCAGCGGCGCCTTCAATAAAATAATCGGCATCTATATTTTTTTTTGAATGGTCAGTCCATAATGTATGATATATTCCGCCAAATATAATCGGAGTATCAGGATAAAATTTTCTTATTATTTTTATGGTTTCATTTGCTCCGTAATACCAATAACTCATCATACAAGTAACGCAAATTACAGACGGCTTGGGATATGTATTTTGCAGTTTTTTTTCAAACTCTTCAAGCGTAATACCATATCTATAAAATTTTCTATTTATAAATTTTAAACATTCAGGTTTTGAAACTTCAATTTTTTTGAACTTGCCTGAATTATTGTAAAGCGTGCGATATTCCTTTTCATAATGATATTCACTTCTATCAAGGCAATCAATCAAACTAATTGTAAAACCATAATTTTTTAATAATCTCGCTATAATCAATAAGCCCAATGGTTTTAACCAAAAATCGTATGCGGCAAAATCATATATATAAGGATTTATTAATAAGATATGTTTCATAAAAAATAATGGTGATTATATATAATAAAAATCAGATTATTTTTTTTATTCCTTTTTCATTTCTTGCCTTTTATCAACTATCGTTTTTCTTGATTCTGTGTATATCGTATCTATTTGCTTTTTCAAAAATGCACGCCATTTTATCTGATTTTTCTCTATCGCCAAATGTTTCTAACAACAATTCATATCTATCTCGCGGCATACTATATGCATCATCTGTAAAATTTTACATCCGCATTTTTTACTAATATTACCACAATATTATTTTATTTTCAAGTTTTTTTGGCGCTTTTACAAAAACTTCGATTGTCATATAATTGGTAATTTTATTCGCACAGTAGTGCCTTCATTTACAATCGAGGTATATTCAATAGTTCCTTTATGAGCATCTATAATATTTTTTATTATTGCCATTCCTAGCCCGGTGCCAAATTCTTTTGTAGTAAAAAACAAAGAATATATATTTTCTAAATCTTCTTTCGAAATTCCGCAGCCATTATCTTCAATTTTTACTACGCAGTATTCTATTTCACAATAAATATAAATTTTTATCACTCCCGCACCTAATTTTCTGCTTTTAATTGCATCAATAGAATTTTTTAAAATATTTATAAACACTTG
Source organism: bacterium (assembly GCA_029551925.1). Classification (GTDB taxonomy): domain Bacteria; phylum JAGOBX01; class JAGOBX01; order JAGOBX01; family JAGOBX01; genus JAKPEO01. The sequence goes on along the minus strand of JAKPEO010000056.1, from coordinate 57,727 downwards.
TTTCATCTTTTGCGGGTCACACATTAATTCAACATCTCCATTGTTTTCATCGTAGTGAATTAATATATTATTTTCTCTTAAACTTTCTTGTAATAGTAACAGCGAATTTTCTATAACATCTTTAATACTACACAATGATTTTTTGATTATTCCGCTCCGCGAAAAATCCATAATATTGCTTAATAATTCTTCCAATCTCTCAGTTTCTTTTGAAATAATGCTTGCTGCTGTTTGTATGCTATATATATTGCCTTGTTTCAAATATTTCAATATTCTATTAGCATAACCTCCGATTGTTGTTAAAGGATTCCGAATCTCGTGCGAAATATTCGCCGCTAATTTTCCAATAGATGCTAATCGTTCTGATATTTGCAGTTGTTCTTTTGTCTTTAACAATTCATTGCCTTTTGACAATAGCGTGGCATTTGCATTCGCTATCGCTATGCTTTGCGCGGCATGTGTAGCATACATAGTCAACATTATAAGATTATCTTTATCAATTTTCTTATAACTATATTTATTATCTGCAATAATTATTCCGATTGGTTTGTTGTCGCTTATCAAAGGCGCTACTACAAATTCGCCTACTTCTAATATTCTTCCGATTTTCCCGATAAATGTGCTATCTTCAAAATTATTTTCAAAACGAAGAGCACGCTTTTCGCGAAAACATAATTTTAAACTCTCGTCTATCTCGCTTTTTTCAAATATCAATTTTTCCAGTATTTTTTTGTGTTTTTTCTTTAATTCAAGACTATGTTTATCATAATCATTTATGTAATCTCTCAATGTTTTATGCGTCTGCGATAATTCACTCCAAATACGATTTGCATCATCTTGATTTTCAGGACCTACGCAAAACTTACCTTCTAATTTACCGCTTCCTTCATCAAACAAAAGTAAAAATGCTCGACTAAAACCAATACCCGCGCCTGCTGTGACACAGGTTAATATTATAAACAAAATTTTATCTAAATCTATTACATCTTGAATATATGACAACAACTCCTGAACTATCGAATTATAAAATTCACTTTTCTTTTTATGAGTTATATCGTCAAATACAATCATTAAAATTTCTTCAGCGGTAGATAATGTTATCGGAATTATTGTCATATCAAAAATATTTTCAGACAAATCATAAAATACTCCGCTAACATTAGTTAAAACACGCGTTTCTTTTGAATACATTGCTTTATTAACTTCAATTTTCAATCTCGAATTGTAAAAATCAAAATTGAATATTTCATTCAAATATTTATTTATTACATAATCTATTTTTGTATTTCTAATTTTTACAAATTTTTCGTTTACAAATTTTATACGCATTTCAGAGTCAATAACCAATATAGACATCGGAATGGCATCAATAAGAAATTTATTATATTCTTTTAATTTTAATAATTCACTTTCTTTTAATTTTGTTTTATTTTCCAGATTCATTACGTCACTTTCAAGTAGTTCATAGCATTTTTTCATCTTTAACGCGTTATTCACTCTAAAAATAATTTCTTTTTCGCTGAACGGCGCCAAAATAAATTCTGAAATTTTTTCCGCTATATTTTGAGACAAATCTTCAATTTTTTCAATTAACAATAATATTGGCAGATGCCGATATTTTGCGGGATTTTCATTTTTTTTTAAAGATAATACTAAATTAATAGATGGTAAATCAGCAATAATTAAATCAGGTAAATTGTCTTTTAGATAGTCGATTATATTGTCAATACTGTAATCGAAAATTATTACATTACAATTAGTATCAATTAAAATTTCAAATAATTGTTCGCGTTCTTTTAACCCCTTGATGCATAACAAAATTTTAGAGTTTTGTATCATACATTTTTTTAAAGAGCTCTATAAATTTCAAGATATTTTCGCGCGCTCGCAGACCAAGACCAATCCTGCGACATCGCATTATCTATTAATTTATACCATAATTCTTTATTCCAATAAGTTTCAAGTGCTCTGTCTATTTTTTCTAAAAATTGGCCATTATCAATATCATTAAATACAAATCCTGTGCCTACCCCGCGCATTATACTATCGTATACTGCATTATTAACAGTATCGGCTAATCCGCCAGTGCGGCGCACTATTGGAATCGTGCCGTATTTCAAACTGTATAATTGATTCAATCCGCACGGTTCAAACAACGACGGCATTAAATACAAATCAGCGCCAGCTTCTATTAAATGCGCTAATTCATTATTAAATAAAATAAACACTCGTAATTTATCGTAATACCGAGATTCTAAATATTTCAAATGGTTTTCTATTCCTTTATCGCCTGTGCCTAAAATAACAATTCTCAAATTTTTAGACATAAGCGCATCTATCGTCTCTGTAATAAATTTTATGCCCTTTTGCTCAACTAATCTGCCAATAAAGGCAAACAGCGGCAAATCATCATAATTAAAATTACAACGCTCGCATAATACTCTCTTGTTTTGATGCTTGCCTTCTAAATTAAATTTAGAATATCTGTATGGTATAAGTTTATCTGTTTCTGGAGACCATTCATTATAATCTACGCCATTCACTATTCCTCGTAATTTATAACGATATTCTTCAAGAACAGTCTGCAAACCATAAGCAAAATTTTCAGATAAAATTTCGCGAGCGTATGTCGGACTGACTGTTGTTATCATATCTGCAAATACTAATGCACCTTTCATCAAATTTAATTTTCCATAATATTCCAATTCGCGCCAGTTGAATAATGAAAACGGCAGTCCAGTCAATTTCATATCCCAGACCCAAAATAACCCTTGATACGCCATATTGTGAATTGTAAATACTGATTTTGTCTTGTTGAATACATCTTTATATATTGTTTTTAAATACACAGGGATCAACGCTGTCTGCCAATCATTAGTATGCATCACATCAGGAATAAAATCTAAAAATTTGCAATATTCTAATACCGCTCGCTGAAATAATACAAATCTCGAAAAATTGTCTTGATAATCGTCATTGCCAACGCCGTATAAATGTTCTCTAAAAAAATATTGTTTATTATCTACAAAATAAACATCTACATCGCTGTTTGGCAATTTCGCAATATATAAATAAACATCTACAAAATTATCGCCAATTGCTATTGTGATTTTTGAATTTTCAATAAATTGCGGATTGTATTTTTCGCAGCATTTATAATAAGGAGTAAAAATTTTTATCGTTTCTCCAAGTTCTTTCAGCGCTTTCGGTAAACCAGCAGAGACATCTGCTAACCCGCCAGTTTTTGAAAATGGAAAAACTTCTGACGATACAAAAACAATATTCATCTTTTATCATCTCTTTTCTTTTAATTTTATATTAATAATTTATCATAATTTTCATATAATTGCAAGTAATTAATCTGATTTTTTAAATAATCATTTTCGCCTGTTAATCTAAAAACAAAATCTACCGAACACTCTGCGGCTGCTTCATAATCATTTAAACCGTCACCAAAAAAAATTATATCATTACTATTCACTTGACGTTCCGCTATTATTTTTTTGAGCCAATAACTCTTCATTTGCGAGCCGCCATAAATATCAACAAAATATTTTGCCAATCCCCGCAATTCTATAATTTTTTTCAATTCATCATCTGGCGTACCTGATATTACATATATATCTTTTTTGTTTTCTTTAAGGTAATCCAAATATTCTATTATTCCCTTGACCAGCGGACATTTTATTACTTTTTCAAAAATATCCTTCTCATATTCTTCTATCATTTGATTTATTAATTCGTCAGCGTCCTTTATTTTTGCTATATTCTCGCATATATATCGTATTTTTTTATAACGCACTAATCCTGAATTTTTTAGATGATAATCGCGTATTTTTTCAATCTTATCAGGAAAATATTTTTCAAATAGTTCGTTATACGCTATTGTTTTTAAATGCGACGATTCTATTATTACGCCATCAAAATCAAAACAAAAAATTTTGTATTTTTCTATATTCATAAAACAAATCACAAATATTTTTTCAATGGTAAAATGATTTCAGGCAAGTCGCCAACATTATCTGATATTTTGAATATTATAATATCATTAGCCGCTAATAAACAACCGTAATATTTTTCGTTCATTTTAGAAAAATTTAATGTGTATTTTGTATTGTCATTAAAAATCATAAAAATTTGAAATAACGGTTTGTCTAAATTATAACTAAATAAATCTGACGCTTTGTCTGATACATAATCTTTTACTTGAAACACCATTATCGAACTAATAAAATTATCAATCGCATCTGTATCATTATTTAGTTCAATATTATCGCTTTTGAATCTATCGTCCTGCCTGCGCAATTCGATTTTCTTCGGGCCTTTTTTTATTATCAAAGATTGTAACGCTTCTAATTTTATATTAGCACTTAATAACGATAATTCCCTAAATTTTAAATAATCATCATAATAACTTTCTAAATTTGCATCATATACGGCATATAAATTATTTCCGCTTTTTACTAATATCGCTGAGGTATCATTCACTTTAATTTTTGAAATTGTAATATTTTTTTCCAGTTCAGCAGTGTTTAATTTCAAAATTATACTCAATGTATCCTGCATTTCAGTAATTGCATAACTATCCGTATTATTAATATCATCTATAAAAATATCCACTTTTAAATTCAATAAATTATCTATCATATTATTTATTTTTAGCCAATCTACTCGCATCTTTTTTGGAACGATTAATTCCCATTCCGGACTCTGATTGAACGCCATCACTTTCTGAAATTCCAATACATCATTATTTTTTCTGATGATTTTTAAATTTTCTATATCCTTCGCTGAATAATCGAATATTTTTTTACTGCGAATTTCAAATAACGATAGTTCAAATATTTTACTTATATCTGTATTGAGCGTATATAGAGCATTATCGATTTTAGTATAAAAATAATAATTTCCGTCTATCGCGCGCGCGCTCGGATTAAATATAAAATAACTGCCTGTCGCTGTTATTATCAATAATTCGTAATCTATTAATATCTCATAATCTAATAATTTTTTATCTGCGTTTTCTTCTTTTTTTGTATATTCTATTGAAAAAATCAGAGTTAACAACTCTTCCATTTTTTCAGCGTCAACTTGCGAATATATCGGCTCAACTATCTCCCATTTATTATAAAACGAATTCTTGACAATACGAATATTGTTTATTTTTATCTCTCTGACACTTTCTTTTGAAAATTGCAATAATGTTATACTGGCATTTTCATTCTTTTGATTTGATAAATTTTTGGTGGGAACTTTAAATTTAAAAAAATATACTGCCGCAGCTAAAATTACAATAACTGGAATTATTAAAAATATATTTTTTTTTTTCATAATATTTCACTGTTTTAATCTTTTTTTTGCTGTTCGATTATAAGTTAATCTCTCAGCTTTGTCAAGTCTTATTAACCACAAATTCGTTAGTTTCAACCTCGAAAAGTCATAAAAAATATAAAAATATTTCGCGTTGAAATAATTGAAATAAAAAAATCGAATTTTCTACACCAAAAAAAATAATTTTTTCACACCAAAAATCGAGAAAAGAAAAAATATAAAAAAATAAAAAAAAAATAAATAACTTTTTCAAAAAAAATACATAGTATAAATACTATTTTTGAAATATATTTAAAATGAAGTCTTTAGAGATTATTTAACCAAAATTCAAAAAGTTGAGAGACCGATAAATCATTTTTTTATCTAAATTTGGCGGCTGCATTAGCGAGAGCGATGAATATTTAAAAAGATTTGATAAATTTCTTTTTTTTTTTTGGTTTTTTTTATATTTTTTTTGTTTTTTCTACCTATTTTTTTCTCTCCGCGCCCTGTTATTCACCTCTCTTTTTTCACTCGTCAATATTGATATTTTCCGATTTTTTTACTTTTTTTATCTTGACTTTTAGTTCGTCTTATTATATAGTTTTGTTAACTTTTGTTATTTTTATAAAATAGTTTTATTTTTTTTATGTTCATTTTTTTTTGATGAATAAATCATTGGGAGATGATGGTAATGTATTTTATTCGTAATTTTTTCATTACCTTTTTAGTCAAATATTCATTGTTTTTATTTCTTTTTTTGATTGTGATGCCGAATGTATTATTGGCAACCGTCTCTGGCGATAGCAGTATTTTTTTAAACAACAAATCAGAAATAAGTCTTTTTTTGGTTGTATGCGAATTAATTGGCGGCGCCGGACTTTTTATATATGGTATGAAAATGATGACACACGCATTAGAATATGCTGCGGGTAGTAAATTGCGGTCGCTTTTAACTCGATTAACAAACAACGCGGTTACTGGAACAATAGTAGGAACTTTCATATCTTTTTTAATCCATAGCGGCGCCACAACGGTTATGATAGTAGGATTTATTAACAGCGGACTGTTGCAGTTTAGCAATTCTATCGGCGTTATTATCGGCGCGAATATTGGCACAACTCTGTCAATGCAAATTGTAGCGTTTGATGTCGGTAAATATTGTTATTTAGCGATTGCAATTGGATTTGTAATAGATATGTTTTTTAAAAATGAACGGATAAAAAATATTGGGCTTATCATTATGGGTTTTGGCATTTTATTTTTAGGAATGCTTACGATGAAACACGCGGTTGATCCATTTAAAAAATCGGAATTTGTGCAATCAATATTTCGTGTTTCGAACGCGCATACTTTCACTGGTATGGTAGGCGGCATCTTATTTTCTACGCTGGTAACTGCTATTATGCAAAGCAGCGGCGCAATGATAGGTATTATTTTTGCTTTATGCGCAACCGACGTTATAACTGATTTTGCAGTTGTATTTCCATTAATTTTAGGTGCGCATATTGGAACTTGTATAGTTACTGTTATCGGCGCAATCGGCACGAATATTGGCGCCAAACGTTCAGCGTTAGCGCATGTGTTATTTAATGTCTTTGGCGCTATTATTGCCGCAGCGCTTTTTAGTTTGTATAATCGTTTTATCCCTGTAATATCCGGCGCTGATTTAGTGCGGCAAACTGCTAATTTGCATACTCTTGTCCAAACAATAAACGGTATTATTTTTCTTATTTTTTCGCCGATTTTTATTAAAATAGTTATAGCGTTGAGTCCGAGTAAATCTCCTGAAGAACACGGCACGTATCTTGACGATGCATTATTGAATAAACCAGAAAATGCAATATTAGCTGCAATCAAGGAATTAGAACGAATGTTACAGATTACACACAGGATGATAGAAAATTGTTATCGAGGTTTTTTATTAATTGATAAAACGCAATTTAAAAAAGTTGAATTAGATGAAGAAATTACTGATAAATTAAAAAAAGCAATTTCTGATTATTTGATACAAATTGGAAGGCAACCGTTATCCGCCAGGCAAACATTATTGCTGCAATTTATTGAACAAGCAACGATTGATGTTGAACGAATTGGCGATCATATTTCTAAATTAATTGAGATAACAGATCTGCGTATTAAAAGGAAAATTTGGTTTGAAAAAGACGATGTTGAACATTTAAAAATGTTATTTAAAAAATTACATAATGTTCTTGATGCAAGCAGTGATTCTATAAATCCTTACAGTCAACATTCAAGCGAGGCGCGTAAAAATCTAAACGAGGCATTACAAGCATATAAAACAACATCTATGCAAATACAAGAATATAATACAAATAAAATAAAAAAATATCAGCGCCATCCGCTAGAAAGTTATGTTTTTAAAGAATATGTTTTATGTTTTGATCGCATTGCAAAACATATAAAACGTATTATTACGCTTATTGAAAATGAAGAATTATTTTTTATTAATCAAGAAAAATTGGCGATTTAGACTGCGTAATACAAGATTTAATTAATATTTTACTCATTTTTTTGTGGTAGTCAAGTTGCGTAATTTACAAAATATATATTTGTCATTAAATAAAATTAAGACAATACAATATAAGAATTGTGACACTTAAAAAAATTTCAAAAAAAATTGGATGAAAAAATCATAAAACTCAACTCCCTCCAAAAAACTGCAAAAAACTACTATGCCCCTTTAAAAGTAATGAGTTAACGGTATTATAAAAAAAATATTTTCTAACCACAATACTTTATTCCATTTTAATTCAAATGCTTAATTTTATTTTTTTCATTCTAATAATTATTTTTTTAATTAATATCTCTCTTTGCGTTTTTCTCTTGGCTATCTCTGCGGCTCTGCTGTGAATTTGATTTTAGTTTTACGCGCGCGGATGACAAGCATTATACACATTTTTTATTCGTTCAGTAGTTAAATGCGTATATATTTGAGTGGTCGATAACGACGAATGTCCGAGTAATTCCTGCACTGCTCTAATATCAGCGCCGCGATTTAATAAATGCGTAGCAAATGTATGTCTAAATGTATGCGGCGAAACATTTTTTAAAAGCGCTGATTTCAACAAATACTTTTCAACTATTAATCTCACACCTCTATCCGTTAATCTATCGCCCATTAAATTAACAAATAAATATTGATTTTCTTTTTTATTTTTTCTATTCAAAAACAACTCGCGCCGCGGAAGATAATCAGCTATTGCGCATTTTAATTCGCTGCCAATCGGAATAATTCGTTCTTTTTTGCCTTTGCCAAAAACTTTTAAAACATCGGCATTTTGGACATCGCTAACTTTTATTCCTACAAGTTCGCTTACACGCACGCCAGTTGAATACAAAAACTCTAATATTACATAATCGCGCAGCCCATCGAATTTACTGCAATTCGGCAACTTTAAAAAATTTTCTAATTCTTGTTCAAATAAAAATTCTGGTATATATTTTTCTTTTTTTGGAGTTGCCACTGTTCGCGCGGGATTAATCGTTATAATATTTTTTTTAGTCAAAAATTTAAAATAAGATTTTACGCCTGACAAAATTCTTATTAACGAATTGCGATTATATTTCTGGGCATCGTTCATTTCTAAAATTCTTAAAAAATCCCGGATCAATCGATAATTGATATTATTCAAAGCATAGCCGCCAAATTCCTTTTCCAAATAAGTTATAAACTTCACTACATCTAAATAATATGATTGGATAGTCAATTCCGAATAATTTTTTTCAGTTGCTAAATATTCCAAAAATTGCGGAACATAATATTCTCTTATTTTTTTTTCGTCCAAAAACTCGTTAATTTCTTGATTTTTTTCTTTTAATTTTGACATAATCTAATCAATTTTTTTTTTAAACATAATCGGCAAAATACGGACTTAATTTTTTATTTAATATCAAGCCAATAACAAATGTCAATACACAAAGAAAAAAAGTAAATGAAATCAAAACGCTTGACGATAAAATGCCATTAATTAAAATATCACGATACATCACAATCAATCCAGTCATCGGATTCAATAAAAAAATCGTAAACGCTTTTTCTGAAAAATTTCTGATTAATTTCTGGTCATAAAAAATAGGAGTAAGATAAAACCAGATAGTCAATAAAATTTCCACAAAATATTTTATATCGCGGAAATAAACAAAAAGCGCGGAAAATATAAGCGTAATACCTGAAACGAACAGTGCCTGCATAATCATCACAATCGGCAAAAATAACAGTGTGGCGTTAATATTGTTTTTTGAAATAATCGATATTACAATCAATAACGCAATAGACAAAACAAAATTAAAAAAATTCGCTAATACAATTGATACGGGCAATAACTCTCTCGGAAAAAAAACTTTTTTTATTATATTGCTGTTTTCTACTATGCAAGTCGCCGCGCCGCTTAATGACATACTCAAAAAAATCCACGGAAATAATGCGGCAAGCAGATAAACAGGCGTTAATTCTTTAATCTTAAAAAGCATTGAGAATATAATCAAAAAAACAAACATAATAGATACAGGCACAAGCAGCGCCCAAATAAATCCTAATAATGCGCTTTTATAGCGCACTTTGATTTCTTTAATCGCTAAATTATAAAGCAATTCGCGATATTCGATAAAATTCAAAAATAATTTCATTTTTTATAAGGCATCAATATATTTTCGTCTAATTGATAATGCTCTGTGGCGGCATTTATCAATTCTTCGGCAGTGCTGCGCAAAAATGAATGAACCTCAACGCGCACACCGTGAGATTTTAAATGATAAACTAAATCTGTAAAATCGCCGTCGCCGCTAGCAAGCGCAATCACATCTACTTTCGCTGCTATCGAAATCGCATCTATCGCCAAGCCCATATCCCAATCACCTTTTGCAGAGCCATCCGGTCGCTGTTTTAATGTCTTTGATTTTACTTCAAAACCTATATGTCTTAAAATATTTATAAACGCTGTCTGATCAATTTCAGGAGTTTGCACTATATAAGCAATCGCTCTTATCAACTGCCTATCTTTAATTATATTTTCCAATAATTTTCCAAAATCTAATTTAGCATGATATATATTTTTTGCAGAATAAAACATATTCTGAACATCAACAAATATCGCTATTCTCTGATTTTTTAACAATTTCAATTTTCCACCTCTTCTTTCATTATTATCTGAATTTTTTTTATGTGCTCTTTGGATTTTTTCGCGTATTTAGTATTTGGATTAACTGAAATACAATTATCAAAATACTTCAAAGCAGTGGCATACTCTTCATTATTTTTATAAAGCAACCCTAATTGATAATACGGCTCTTGATATTGCCCGTCAAGTTTTATCGCTTTATTAAACGACGCTATCGCTTCATTTTTTAATTTTTTCTTTAAATAAACAAGACCTAAATGATAATAAGCGTAGGTCATTGCCTCGCGGTCATTATTCAATCTAATGGCTTTATTTAATTCAAGTATCGCTTTATCCAACATATTTTTTTTATAATACAAATAACCAATATCATTATATGCCATAGCATTATTTTGGTCTATTTCTAATACTATCTGATACACGCCGAGCGCTTTGCTGTATTCTGCTTTTTTTATATACAGCCAGCCAAGATTATTCAACGCTTGAATATTATGCGAATCTATTTTCAGCGCTTTTAAATAGCACTCTTCTGCTTCGTCGTATTTATGAACTAAATATAAATCCCAGCCCAAATTATTCAATGCGACAATATCGTCCGGTTTTAATTCAAGCGCTTTTTTATAATATTTTATCGCTTCGTCTAATTCATTCAATTTATCGCTGATATATCCTAAATTAATATAAGCTATTTGATAATTCGGATTGAGTTCTATCGCTTTTTTAAATGCTTTCACTGCTTTATAATAATCGCCGGATTTATTATACGCTGCGCCTAAATTATTATAAAACGACGGGTCTTCAATATCTTTTTCTATCGCTTCCTTAAATTTTTCTATCGCTTCATCAATCATATTTTCATTCAGCAAAATCTGACCTTCTGCCGTTAATTTATATGCTTCTGCATAACGGTCAGCGCTATTAATTTCAAGGCATTTATTATATTCATACACCGCTTCATTAAACAATCCTAAATTATAATAAATATTCGCTAAATTATAATGCGCCTCTTCTCTGTCCGGCAGCAGTTCTATTGCTTTATAAAATTTTTTTATTGCCATTTCATAATCTGATTTTAATAAATACAATTGCCCTAACTGATTTAACGCAAAATAAATCGGCTCGACATCATTCGCTAATGAAATGCTTTTATTAAATAACTCGATGCTTTTATCATAATTATGCGTCTTAAAAGTAATAGCAGCAAGCCCGTTTATCGCAAGAATATTATTATTATCCAAATTCAAAACTTTATTAAAATATTCTTCGGCTTTTGACATATCATCGAGCATAAAATACGCCCAGCCGAGTTTATTCAATAATTCAATATTATCCGGCTCGATTTCAAGCGCTTTATTAAATTCGTCAATTGCATCGTCAAACATTCCTAAATCAAAATATCCGCTGCCTTCGCGAAAATGCGAAATTTTATCAATATGGATTTTTTCTACATCTTTATTAAGCAATAATTTCGCTGAATCTATTGTCTGCTCATACTGCTTCTGAATAGCAAATTTTGTTTGTTTGTGAATTCCTAATTTAATCTGATATTCTTTGACAAACGCTAATATTCTATCGTCTAATAATTTCAAGTTTTTTATTATCAAATCAGCTTTGTTTAAAATCATCTCCAATTGATATGATAATTTTATTTTCAATTCTTTTAAGGATTCATCATCAAGGTCTTTGAAATTTTTTGGGATCTCGTCTTCTAATTCGTCAATATCAGAATGTATATCTTCAAATGCTCCGTTGACTTTTTCAATCGGCGCTTTAATGTAATTAGCGATATTTTTCTCCGTCAAAAAATTCTTTAAAAGCAGCACTGTTAAATCAAATAAATTCTCGTATTTAGAATTGCCAAAGCCGGTAATAATAATGCCGCGCGCTTCCTCTGCCAACGCCGTGGAATATACATTAAATCGCAATTCATATATAGAATTGTTATTTTCTATCTCTAAAAGGATATTTTGAATCTCCGGAGTATCGCGCCAATAGTCAATAAATTCTCTTAATAATTCTTCGATTAATATTTTATTTTCTGATTTATTATCTGATAATTTAAAAATAAATTTTACTTCTCTATTAATTTTCACATTTAATCACTTTTTATTTTTCGGTTATCGTCTCTACTATGCTCATACCAAAATGTCTGCCGACATTTTCTATATAACACTTTACTTTATCACCTGATTTGAGTTTTGTCACTGAAATAGGCATACCTTCCGCGCTTGTTAAATTCACAGTCTCGGCATTCTGCAAAACTACCGAAAATTCGCGCTGCTCGTATTTCGCCTTTATTAGCAACATCGGACGCTTTTCGAGTTTTATTCTGCCTACTACATTCAACTGCGTCTCGCCTTTGGCATTTACAGTCAATAACGAATCGCCTGCTTTTAATTCTGATAAATACTGCGTTTTATTATCCGGCAGTAAAATATACGAATGCACTGCGCCGGCATTTACTCTGAAAGGCCGCGCTGCAACATACGGATTTTCTACGGTTTCAGAATGAACTAAAAATAAACATTGACTCGACGAGCCAATTAAAAAACCTTCGCCGATTGTCATTATATTGCAGGAATCAATGCACACTCTATCAGTCACAGGCAACTGCGAAACCTTTATGATTTCAGCGTCAATTAATTCTAATTTTAATGTCTGACTATTTATATAATCAATCATCTCTTTTAATTCATTAAAATCGCTCGTATTTATAACAAAAGCGCTAACGCCTTTTTCTAATATCCCAGCGCATAATTTCAATTCTTCAAAATTATTGACTTCTACTATTATATTATCTGTCTGCGCTAATATATTTTCAATTGGTATAATTTTCCAATTTTCTAATTTTACAATAACAGGTTTAACGCGCGCTGATTGCACTGCTAATTCTTCGCTCTTTTTATCGCTAACATTGATATATTCAATATCTCTACCAATTAATATATCTGCAAAACTCTGCGAACTTATAATTTTCACTTTCGCTAATTCTCTGATTTTTTGCGCTACTTCTTCGCTGGCGGTTAAAAAATCAGTAATTCCATGCTCTATCGCAAAAGTAATTAAATTTTTAACAAATTTATCTGACGAATTAAATAGTATCTTTCTCATCTATCGTTCCTTAATCTAATAATTTCAACGCTTCATTCACTGATTTCTTTTGATGAACTATCGCGCAAATAGCAGCTGTCATCTTTGCTGGATTTTTATGGCTAAACGCATTCCTACCTATTGTCACTCCGGATGCGCCTGCGCGGATGGCTGAATACACACATTCCAAAAAATCACGTTCATTCGCTTGTGTCTCGCCGCCAGCTATCATCACAGGAATCGGGCAACCTTTTACAACTTGCTTAAATGATGATTCGCTGCCGGTATATGATACTTTCACTATATCAGCGCCCATTTCTGCGGCAACGCGGGCTGCATGCTTTACTACTTCGACCTCATTTTCATTTTTGATTTTTTTGCCGCGCGTATAAATCATCGCTAATAACGGCATTCCCCAATCCATACATTTTTTAGAAATAGCGCCAAAATCTTCAAGCATTTTGCTCTCGCTCTCAGCGCCAATATTAATATGTATTGACACAGCATCAGCGCCTAATCTTATCGCTTCTTCTACTGAACATACTAATACTTTAGCATTAGGATCAGAACTCAATGATGTGCTTCCTGATAAATGAATAATCAGCCCTATATCTTTTCCTTTCTTGCGATGACCATTTATAACTATTCCTTTATGCAGTATTATCGCATTTGCGCCGCCGTTTGCTACTGCATTTATCGTGTTTTTCATATTTTCTAAGCCCTTAATCGGACCGACTGTCAATCCGTGATCCATTGGAATAATCACTGCTTTTCCAGTATTGCGATTAATTATTCTTTCTAATCTAATATTCTTGCCTATCAATTTTATATCCTCCTATACAAAAAAACTTATTGTATTGCAATTAAAATAATGTATTTTAATTAGATATATTTGTCAATTTTTTTTTGAAATTTTAAAAACTAATTATTTGAATTATTTTCAAACTTTTAATTTTTAATATAATAATTTTGCTCTTAAAATACTTTGGAGAATTATTCCAAAACAAAGACATTTACTTGACGCACGCCGAATTCTAACGCAGTTTTATGATTTGGAAAACATAAATCTATATAATTTTTTTTTATACTGCTGCCGACATCGCCAGCTATTGCATAACCATAACCTTCAATATATAATAGCGAACCGAGCGGTATAATTTTCGGATCAACTGCCGCAATACCATAATCTGCGCGCAGCCCAATAGCGGTCATACCGTCATCAAACGGCGCGCAAGAATGACTGCTCGGCGAATATGCTGATGCGCGCATAATAATTTTTTTTATTTGTTTATCAGTATCTTTATAAAAATCAAAATATTTTTTAGAATTTCCAATAAGCGCTATTCCTTTACGCGGCTTGCAAATATTTTTTACATCAATCAATTCTTCTTTTATCTTCACGCCATCAAGCCAGATACTGCGATATATTTCTTCGCGATAGCCCTTAGCGCCGGGATTAATAACTAATCTTCTACCGCTTGGCAGTGCCGCTGTTTGAATTTCAACCATTTCCTGATTTATTTCTATAAATTTTGTTTTAATAATTTCATCAGCGCGATTAATAGTTATTTTTCCACGAAATTTCGGCATTTTAGCGGACGGCGACGGAAAAATCAAATCGGCAGGCGATAAAAAAATATTTTTATGATTTATTACATCTATTGCTTTTGTAAATTTTGTAATTACAAAAAAATTATCTCTGCCGTCATTTATCTCTACTAATTTATAATCGTTAATATACAAAAAAGAAATCAAAATAACAGACAAAATAAAAATACCTAAACAAAAATCAAATTTGCGATTGTGTAATAAGTTATCCAAAAACTTGTGTAATAAATCCATTATTTATTTTTAAAATATAAATTTAGCGGCGCGCCAATAAAACCGAAATTTTCGCGCAATTGATTAATCAAGAAATTTTTAAAATTAGCCGTTGCCAATTCTCTGTGAGTTATATGCGCTACGAATGTCGGCGCAGCACCTTCTACTTGCGTGAAATAATTTAATTTTATTTTTTTTCCTTTATTAGCTGGCATTGAATATTTGCTTTTTAATTCATTCATAAATTTCAATAATGCTGCAGTAGAAATTTTTTTTGTTAAATTTTCAAACACTAAATCTGCGGTTTCGTATATTTTATTCAGTCTTTGCCCTGTCAGCGCAGAAATAAATATAATCGGAGCAAATCTTATAAACGGCGCTTTTTTATATATATAATCTTCAAATTGCTTTGCTGTGTTATTTTCTTTTTCAATTAAATCCCATTTATTAACCGCAATAATCAAGCCCTTGTTATTTTCAATTACTAACTCTGCAATCTTCAAATCCTGCTCGTCTATTCCGCGCAGCGCGTCGATTACAAGCAGCGATATATCACAGTCGCTAATCCCTTTCAAAGTCCGCAATACCGAATAATGTTCTACCGCGTCATTAATTTTTTGCTTTTTACGCAAACCCGCAGTATCCAGAAACAAATAATTTTTTTTGTGGTATTTTATTATAGTTTCCACTATATCACGCGTAGTGCCAGGGATATCGCTGACTATACTTCTCTTTGTCCCTGATATTTTATTTAAAATACTTGATTTTCCGACATTCGGTCTGCCAATTATCGCTATTTTTATTCCGTCAAATTCAAAATCTATTTTTGACTGACCGCGCAAATTAATGACAACCTTATCCAATAATTCATTTATATTTTTTCCGTGCTCAGCTGATATAGGGATTAATTCATCAAAGCCCAATTTATAAAATTCTGACCAGTCGTGTTTTTCAAAATCATCAACTTTATTAATCGCGACAATTATCGGCTTATTTATTTTTCTAATTTTCTCTACAATATGCTCGTCAAGCGCAGTAATACCGCTCTGTGCGTCAAGCAGCAAAATAATTACATTAGCATTATCTATCGCTTGCTGCGTTTGTTCTAATGTTTCTTTTTCAATATCATTTTTGAATTCAGTTATTATTCCGCCTGTATCAACCAGATTAAATTTAATATCATTACATTCTGCTTGCGCAATTATTCTATCGCGCGTAACACCGGCAATCGGCGAAGTAACAGCGCGACGCTGTTTGATTATTCTATTGAAAAGCGTTGATTTCCCGACATTCGGTTTTCCGATAATTGCAACAAGTTCAAGCATTTTAAATCCAAAAAAAATATATAATTGATTATTTTTTTATTCTAAAAAGTCCGTCATTTGAGCCGAGCCAGACATAATTATCATCAATAAATATCAGATTAAAATTTGTTATATCAGTTCTAAAATAATCATTAATATCTTTTTTATCGTAGATTATCCATTTTTTACTCTCGATACTATATATTAATACTCCATTAACTGCGGCAAGCCACATATTATCAAAATCAAAAGTAATGTTATTTATATTTTCAATATAATTTTCGCCGGCGCGCGTCCGCTCTGGAAAATTTGATTTTTTTATTATGTCCCAAACATTTGATTTAACTGAATATCTCGCTATTTCATTCGCAGTCTCTACCCATAAATTTTCATTTTTATCAAGTTCGACATTTTTTATATTCTTATCGCTTAAATGATTGGCTTCGTCAAAATCAGACCAGCGCAATCGCTGTTTGTCAAATTTTTTTATACCGACATTTGTTTTAAAAAACGCGTTATTTTCATTTTCAAAAATATATGAAATATAAGTTCTGGTAAATTCATCAGTCTGCCGCCAGAAGCGCCATACATCATTTTTCTTATCATAACCAATTAAAGAGCCATCAAGCAAAGCAAACCATATATAATATTCTGAAACATTTATTTCTGAAACATCAGAAGATGCAAAATATTCATATAAATTGCGTTCTTTAATCACATCATACCAGATTTCATTTTTCATATTAAATTTCTTAATATTATTTTTCAAAGCAAACCAAATATCGTATTCGTCAAGCGCAATAATTAAAATATTCGTATCGCTGATTTCATTTTTAAAAGTCGTATAAAGCCAAGTGTAGAGCGGTTGATCAAATCTAAATAATTCTATTTTATCAAATGATTTTTTCTTAAAATAATAATATTCCTTTTTATTGTATTTTGGTTTTAAATCATTTATCAAATCAACATCAAAATATGTTCTTATCGCTTTTACAAACGCATTATTTACACTGTCATACCAATACCAGCCGCTGTCGTAAAATTTGCGCGTTTCTTCAAAATAAAACCACAATTTGCCATTATCTTCTTTTATTATCGCGGCATTAGCATTTGCCAATACTTGCTCAATTTTAGAAATATCTTTTTCGAGTTTTATCTCTTTATCAAATATAAATTGTATTTTTTTGCCTAAATATCCGCTGTCTGTCTGAATATTAGTCGGAATCTTCACTTCTTTTACTCCGCCAATTTGTATTGTGTCTTTTAAATCCGAATTAATTGTCGAGCACTGTATCAAAAAAAGGCAGCAGCAAATAGCGCCAAAAAACAACAAAATTATTTTGTTTTTCATAATTTATTTAGAATAGCCTTTAAACATAATTTTTATAATGTTAAAATAAAATCAAAATAAAGTCAAATAATTATTCTAATTTGAATTTGAATTCTATTGTCGCCAAAGTAGATACTTTTTTATTTTTTAAAATTCCGGCTTGAAATTTCCATTGTCTTAATGCCTTTATTGCGCTAGTAGTAAATACTCCGGGCAGTGTCTCACTTATTACTTTAATATCAGATACGCTGCCGTCAGATAAAATAACAAACGATAATCTTACAATACCTGTCTTATTGGATTCTCTCGCAAAATAAGGATATTCTGGCATAACTTTATTTAAAACTTTTGGCGCAACGTCTAACTCGCTCTGATTATATACTCCTGTATTATTAGTAAAATCTTTATCGCCAGCATCATTATCATTTTTTAATATGCTGCTATTATTTTTATTTTCGCTAATTACAAAATTATTCGACTGCTTTTTATCTTCGGCTTTTGGCGAAAGATTAACATTTTCAATATTATACTCCGGCTCCGGCTTTATTTCTTTTTTTGATTCTTCATTTATTTTTTCTTCCTCTATGGATCTTTCGTTATTAATGACATTAATTTTTTCTGTTTTTTCAAGCGGCTGCTCTATTTTTTTTTCCTGCGTATTTTTTTGACTTGACGCAATATTGCTATTTTTTTTCTGTATTTGATTTGGCGTATCGTAAATATCTAAAAAAATTTCGTCTGTTATTTTAAATTTAATCGGATGCTGTTTAATTGTCAAACTCGATAATAAAATAAAAATAAACAATGTAATTATACACGCGCAAACAAAAAAAATTAAATTTTCAAATTTAATCATAATCAAATCAATTTTATTCTATTTTATTCAATTTTATTAACTCTAATCTTTACATTTTCAAAGCCGCTTAATTTACATTCATCTATAATGGCAATAAGAAAACCCGTTGAAACCTTTTTGTCAATATTCAAAACTACCGCCTTTTGAACTGCGCCGGCATCAGTGTATTTTAAAATTTCAGGCAATTGCAGCAATTCTATTTGTTTACCATCAAAAAATATTTTTTCATCAGCAGTTAACGAAATCACTAATATTTTTTCTATCTTCTGCGCGACTGCTGTTTTTGATGAAGGATTGACAATATTCAATTCCGCATCTTTTTTAAATTGCGTAGTAACTATAAAAAACAATAATAAAATAAATATTACATCTATTAGTGGCGTAATATTTATAGTTTCATTTATCCGTTTAGTCGCGCGTTTGATATTAAGCATTTTTTTTAATTTTCTTTTATTAATAATTCTAATTTATTTATTTGTTGTGTTAATTTTTCTACTTTGCGCTTTAATCTATTAAAGAAAAAAAATGCTGGAATAGATATAACCAAACCTAATTCAGTTGTATAAAGCGCCTGTTTGATGCCGTCAGAAAACGCTAATGTTTCAGCATTGTAATAATTTAATGTTTCAAATGTTTTTATCATACCATTAACTGTGCCCAATAATCCAAGCAACGGCGCAATGATAATCAAGGCATTAATTATCTTCAAATCTTTATTAAAAAGCGATGCTGCAAAAATAGATAATTCATAAAATTTATTTATTTTTTGATTTGATGGCGTTTGTTTTAAACTCTTAAAAATATTTAAAAATAATGACTCTTCGCATAATTCAGAAAAGCTATTAAAATCTTTAAAACATAATATTTTATCTACTTTCTCTGATTGCTGTTTTTTTAAAAACCAATATTTTTTAAGCATATTAGTCCAAAGATAAATTGAAATAATATATAAAAGCAGCATAATAATACCGCCTGATTGCAAATCGTCTATCGCCTTATAAAATAAATTTGTCATAATATAAATTTATAAAAACAAAAATTTATTTTAACGCATTGCAAAATCGCAAACAATCGCGCGCTATATCTGACACAACAATATCAACTTTATTTTCTAATAAATTATGAATAAAAAGTATAGGTATAGCGACACTAAGCCCTAATTCAGTCGTAATCAAAGCTTCAGATATACCAGCAGACATCAAGCGCGGGTCACCTGCGCCAAATATTGATATTGCCTCAAATGTCTTAATCATACCGACAACCGTTCCTAATAATCCAAGCAGCGGGGTAATAGCGGCAAATACATTTAAAGTCGATAAATATCTCTCTAATTTCGGTATTTCAAAAAGCGCCGCGGCATTCAATACATTAGTCATCTGTTCCGCATCAGCATTTTTATTTTGTATGCCGCGCAATAATATTTTCGCTATTAGCCATTTTTTTTGTTTACAAATATTTTCTGCTGTCTGCCAATCTTTTTTTTGAATCAATTCAATAATATTAGTGGTTAATTCATCAGAATTGCCTATTTTTCTTTTTAAAAATATCAGCCGTTCGATTACAATAATTATCGAAATTAATCCAATTAATAATATAGGATAAACTAATAATCCTCCGGATTTTAAATATTCTATTATATTTTTTCCAAACTCTAAACGCTCGCGCGCGCGGCCTTGACTAATATCTATTGGCGCAAAAAATAATTTTCCGCTTTCTAAATTTTCAAATAACGCCTTAATTTTTTTTGAATATGATAATGTCTTAAAATAATCTATCGCTTCTATTTTTTTCCGGTCTTTTTGAAAATTTAATATTCCATAGACTCTTTTATTTTTTAAATTATAGTATCCGTTTAAATTGCCAAATACTATTATACTTGCCGGCTGACGACCTAATGAACCAACATAAATTTCATCATCAACATAAACAACAGAATATAAATACGACTGATATTTCAAGCATTCATCAAAAAAAACTTTTAATAAATTTACATTGTTTATATCATTATCCAATTGTTTTTTTAATGCAATCAGATTATCGAAATTTTGCGGCAGTTGTGATAATTCAAGAATTTTTATTTTTTTAGGCGCTAATATAGGCAGCATACACATTTCAGGTATAGCTACTTTATTATAAATTTTAAACGCTTTTAATATTTCTTTTTTGACGCGCGGCTCCGCTATTTTCCAAATATAACTTTTATCATTGTAATCTAAATATCCGACTAATTTATCATCTGATGTTCTGAATAAATACGATATTTTACCAATTTTCAAAATCTCAACTTCATAATATTCATTATTAATTTTTATTTCTTTTACAAAAACATTTATATTATTTGCATCTAAAATATCTTGCTGAACATATATCCATAATTTTTCGAAAATATTTTTATCAAAAAAATTAATTTCATTTAAAACTTCATTTTCTTTTGACGCTACTAAATCAATCGGCGAATTAGAAATAATTTTTTTTAAATTCTGCAAATATTCATTTATTATTTTTACTTCATCATTTGCTGCATTTATATTTTTTTCATTTAAAAAAAACAAAAAAACACAGCAAAAAATAAAAAAAAATAATTTTATATTTTTTTTCTTCATAAAATTTTAACAGAAAATATTTTCAAATATTTTTTTTGCGCAGCCAAGATTCTGCGATACTATTTCCTTTGCTTTTTTAGGATATTTTTTATATTTTGAATTTTCATTCAAAAAATAATCTTCAATAATTTTTACTAATTCTTCGGAATTAATAAAACATTCAGCGGCATTATTCTGTAAAAACAACTGCGCTTCATACGCGTTTCTATAAGTAGGACCAAACACAATAAATTTTTCATACACAGCAGGTTCCATAATGTTATGAATACTGCCGTGAAAACTACCACCAATAAACGATATATCTGACAATTTATAAATTTTATAAAGCGCTCCGATTTTGTTGTAAATTATAACATCTTTTTCTAAATAATCTTTTTCAGAAGGATTATCTGTTTCACAGACATAAGTCAAATTATGTTCTTTGCAAAAATTAATCAATTCGTTTATGCGCGGCGGCGCTATTTCATGAGGAACAACTATATATTTAAAATTGCTAATTTTTTCTTTGAGTTTTTTTACAGCAGCTAATAATATCTTATCTTCGTCTATATATGTGCTGCCTGCTATAAATATTCTAAAATTATTTTTTTTATCCGCAAATACAGCAAATATTTTTTCGTCAAATTTCGCAGTCTGCGCTTTTTCAAATACTATATCATAGCGCGAATCGCCAGTAATAATTATTTTATTTTCATCTACTATTTTAGCATATCTATTTTTATCATTTTCAGAAATCACAAAAACTTTATCTATATATTTATAAAAACTTCTAAAAAATGACTGTGTCATTTTACTGCCGCGCAAAGATGTCTCGCGGACCGTGCCGTTTAATATATACATCTTAACATTATTTTTCGCTGCGCGCCAGACCATATTCGCCCATAAATCATAACGCATAAAAAATATCATAGACGGCTTTAATATCTTAAAAAATTTATACATTCGCGGATATGTATCAAGCGGCAGCATTGCTATTCCGCTAATTTTTACGTCGTTCAATTTTTTGGCAAAATAATAACCAGACGGCGAATAAAAAGTGCAAACAATAGCATAATCATCGCCGAATTTTTCTTTAATTAGCGAAATTACAGGACGCGCTTGTTCAAATTCGCCGACTGACGCGCTGTGTATCAAAATTATTTTCTTATTAACGCCGCAATTTTTTCGTATATTGACTAATTCTTTAAATGTATCCTGCCGAAGTTTATACGAAGTATATACTTTTTCATTAAATATTATTTGCTCGTAATAATAAATTCTGCCTAATTGTATTAACAAAAAATTATAAATTATTTTCCAAATCATATTTATTCAACAATTTCAAATATTAATAATTTTTTCCGACATTATTATACAATCCATTTTTACATCGCGCAAATTTGACGGCAACGCGTCAAACAGCATAAAATCAAAGCATACGCCGATTTTATAAAACCTTTCGGCATTATTGCTTTCAAAAAAATTATCATAATAGCCAGCGCCGCGGCCCAATCTATTTCCGCTCAAATCAAATGCTAAGCCGGGACATATTATAATTATTTTTTTTCTTAATTCAATATCTTTATATTCTTTATTTTCTATCAAAACATCTGACGGTTCTAAAATACCGTATTTATTAGTTTTATATTTGGTATATTTATTTATTTCAAAAACTTCAAATTTTTGCGCATCAATAATTTTCGGAACTAATAATTTATATTCTGCTGAATTTAAAATATATTTATTAAACAAACTAACATCAACTTCATATTTTATCGGCATATAAGTTATAATGTTATTAGAATATTGATATTTGTTGATTTGCAAAAAGTCTATTAATTTTCGGCAAATTTTTTCCGAATTGATTTTTAAATAATCAATAGAAAATTTAGTAAATTCATTTTTGACGAGTTGACGAAATTCTTTTTTAGATAATGTTATCATTCTTTAGGCAATTTTTCATTGTATATATTATTGCCAGGCAATTTTATTTCTTCGTTTTGATCTACGCCAGCCATAAATTTTGCAGGGCTCCAAGTGCCGAATATTAAATATAAAAACCACAATGCTATCAGCACTACGCCCACTACAAAGGCGGTAATCACTTGCTCACGACCCTTAACAATTTTATAATATATTCTATACAAATCAAAAATCTTTTTTTTCTTTGTTTTGATTTTTTTGCGAGGGCGCAGACCGCTATTTAGATTAATATCATTTACAGATTGCATTTTTAATCTAAAATTTCTTAATAGATTCATAATTAATTTTAATTATAAATTTTTATCTATAATTTCCTGCCGTAATTTACCAGTAGCTTCTGAAATTTCTACAGCTGCCGCCGTCATATTTTCTACTAAATTGCTCGTTTCAGAATATTTTTCCGCTGAATATTTTACTTTATCAATAATCATATCAAATACAGATTTAATTTTTTCAGCGTATGGTTCGATTTTTTTAGCTTCAATTTGCGTATGCATTGACAACTTTTTCACTTCGTCTGCAACAATTGCAAAACCTTTGCCTGATGCGCCAGCCCGCGCTGCTTCTATCGCGGCATTTAGCGATAATAATCCTGTTTGCTCCGCTATTTTTGTAATCGCTGATACTATCGTATTAAATTCTTTGGTAATCGCGGAAGTGTTGGTTATTTCTTTAACAAGATTAACAAAACTTTTTTCCTGTATTTTTGATTCTCTTAATAAATCCTCTGCCATCTTTTTTATTGTAATGTTATTCGTATCGAGTTCAATAATCGCTTCGCTTATAGATTTAGCGATACTTATCATTTCTTTATTTGCCTTTTGAGTTTTCAGCATTTCATCTTCTACTCTCGAATGTTCTAATTCTAATAATTTTTTCTGATAATAATGACAATTTTCTTTTTTGTTTAAATTATTAAAAATTGCAATCGCCATATTTCTGCAGGAATTATACCCGCATGATGAGCAATTATAAATATCTTCATCACTTTTTTTTAACATTGATTCGTATATTTCTTTTAATTGAATTTCATTCGGATTTTTCAAAATATTATTTTCAGATAAATTCCGATAATGTCTATCATATATTCCCGGCTTCCAAAAACTATTTATTGTTTTTTTTAATTTTTTATTTGTTTTTGTTAATTTATTCAAGCCAGTAGGTTTGTATTTTTCGCGCATTTCACGCTGCCGTTCTTCTATATAAAATTCAAAATCATCAGGATGTTCATCAATATTTAAGGTGCCGGGACCGGCATTACAGCCAAATTCACAATTTAAACAATCTACAATTAATGGCGATTTATTGGCGTTTATAATATCAATTAATTTTTCTAAATAATGATAGATTAGCGGGTTGCCTTCTATTTTTCTTGTGGCTTCCATTATTTGCGGTATCTCGCGCATCGCGGTCCTCATTAATCCGCCTGGCGTAGAAAATAATACAGCGCGTTCTGCTGGCGGATTATCGTATTCTGTATCTTGTAAAGCATTTAACGAAATATTATTATTTTCAAAATATCTATTCAAATTTGCAATTGTAACATTATAATCGCCTAAATTCGTTTCATTAAATTCTCTGCGTTTTGCTAAACAGGGAGAGATAACTACAAACTTACAATTTCGATACTGCGTATAAAAATTTTTCACCATAGCGATGGTATGAAGCATTGGACTGTGTGCGGGCGATAAATATGTAATTAATTCCGGTTTGTAAATTTCTATAAATGTCACAATCGCAGGACAAGGCTGAGCAATCACGCATTTAGGGTTACTTGCTTTCACATATTCTAAATATGATTTTATTGTTAATTCCGCGCCAAAACTTACATCAAATATCGCTTTAACTCCTTTTGATTTCAGCCAAGTATTTAATTTTAAATATTTATATGGAAAATTTGAAGCGACCGCTGGCGCCGCTATTGCTACTATTGGAATACCTTTTGATAAATCTTCTAAAAATAAATCTAAATCATCTATTCCGATACGCGCTTTATGCGAACACGCTTTAATACAAGCACCGCAGCCCAAACAAAGATTATGATTTATTTTAACATAATCACCGCTACCGTCATTACAATATTTCACTGGACATACGCTTATGCAGCGATAGCAATTTATACATTTTGTTTCATCAATTTTTATTACAGCCGCTAAATTTTGCATTTTTTAACACCTTGTTATTTATATTTTTTTAAAAACATCTTAATTAAATAATAATTTTACTTTTCATTTCAAACATTGTCAAATTAATTTCTTTTTATTTTTTTGAGAGTTACAAAATTCAAATTGCCTAAATGATGGACGGTCTGCAATTTATCTGCTGACCAACAATCGTTTTTAAAATTTTCATTTGCTGAACAATATAATGCTTCGCCAATAAAAATATCTACTTCTGATATGCCGACAGTTTTTATAAGTTTGCATTCAATCGTCGCTATTGCTTCTGTCCAATAATGACAATTTATTTTTTTACATTTTTTGACCTTCAATTTGTATTCTCTGATTTTATCTATCTCTTTACCGGATACGCTCCCTAATTTTAGCACTAAATCCAAATAATCAATGCTCGGGATATTCACACAAAATTCTTTTGATTTTTTGATTAATGTATTAACAAAATTTTCTTTTGCTATTGTCAAAGCAATTAATGCCGGCGAATGCTCAACAGGCATATTCCAGGCTATCGGAGTAAATGTGCGTTTATCTGCATTTTCTGCTGATACAATAACAAGCGGTCCGTGATTTATTAATCTATTTGTATATTTTAAATCAACTTTTTTTAACATATAATCTTCGCTCCTTTACTTTAATTTATAATCCTTTACTAATTTACTTAAATATGTACGCTGAACATTAATCTTTTTTGCGGTATTTGTAATATTAAAATTATTCTTTGATAATTGCATTTTCAAAAACCATTTTTTGAATAAATATTCTGCTTCCGATAAAGTAATATTGTTTGACTCTTGTATTTTTAATAATTCATCTAATTCTGTTGAGTTAGTTATTTTTCTATCCACGCTTGCGTATAAATTAAGATTTTCAACTATTTCATTTTCATCAGAAAGCACTACAAGGCGTTCTATATAATTTTGTAATTCTCTCACATTTCCGCGCCATTCATTTTTAAACATTTTCTTCAAAATGTCATTTGGAATTTTTATATTTTTAGAATAAGCAACATTATATTTATTCAAAAAATAATTTATCAATAACGGCAAATCTTCACGACGCTCGCGAAGTGGCGGAATATTAATAACTATACCATTCAATCTAAAAAATAAATCTTCACGAATTTTCTTTGAACTAATTAATTTTTCCAAAGGTTCGCGCGTCGCAGCTATTATTCTAACATCTATTAATTGTTCTTCTACATCGCCGAGCGGCTGTATTTTGCGTTCTTGAAGCACTCTTAATAACTTCATCTGAACATTTTCTGATAATTCTGACACATCATCTAAAAAAACTGTGCCTTTATCTGCTAATAAAAATTTTCCTTTTCTATCCGCTAACGCACCTGTAAACGCCCCTTTTTTTACTCCGAATAATTCGCTTTCTATTAAAGTCGACGGGATGGCACTGCAAGATACCGTAATAAAAGGATATTCTTTTCTGTCACTTAATTTATGAATATAACGCGCCATTAATTCTTTACCTGCGCCGCTTTCGCCTGTCAATAACACATTAATTTTTGTAGGCGCTATATTTTTTATAATTTCAATATTTTTTTGCATTATCGGATTTTCAAAAAAAATTGTATCTGCTGCGTTATCGCCGCTTTGTCCGTTCAGCAATACATCCGTCTTGCCATATATTATTTGCGCTAAATATCTAACAGCTAAATCGGCAAACCATTTTAATTCTTCGTTCATTTTGTTTTTAAAAAATAAAATTACGAGCCCTAAATTAGTGTTATTAAAAAAAAGCGGATAAATATTGCATTTGTAATCTTTAAATATCAATACTATATTATGAAATATTTGCGGCGCTGACGCTATAATCGCATTTTTTTTTAAAAATACTTTTTTTATTAGCGGATTATTCAGATTTATCTGCCCGACAAAACTATTAGTCGTATATTGTAAATGATAACTTGAATCAAATAAATATAATGATATAAATTCAGTATTCGTTTGTAACCGCAGCTTTTCTAAATAATTTTCTACATCTGTTTTTTGTAATGTGGCAACTCTATTATTTAGATACTCTACCAGCAAATACAGTTTTTCTAATAAATACATTTTATCTTTTTAATTCATTTAACGCTATTTTATATTCTTCATCATTAGGCGCGCGATAATGCCAAATAGCGGTATTTTCCATATAACTTACACCGCGGCCTTTGATAGTGTTTGCAATTAAAACATTCGGTTTATCATTATTATTGTTATAAAATTTATCTATACAATTAATTATATCATTTATTGAATGACCGTTAGTTTCCAATACATTCCAACCGAATGCCCGCCATTTCTCGGACAATGGATTTAACTCCAATACTTCGCTTACCGGCTGTATCGCCTGTAATTTGTTGTAATCTACTATCGCAATCAATTCTGATAATTTATGCTGCGCTGCAAATAATGCCGCTTCCCAAACACTGCCTTCTTGACATTCGCCATCACCTAATAATACAAATGTCTTATATGTTTTTTTATTAAATTTCCCCGCTAATGCAATACCGCAAGCAATAGACAATCCATGACCTAACGAGCCAGATGTTATCTCTATTCCTAACTCATTATTAATCTCCGGATGTGCGCCCAATAAATCAGAATCTTTGGTAATTTTTTCTAATTCGGATTTATCAAAAAAACCTTTATCAGCAAGTATATAATACAGCGGATAACAAGAATGCCCTTTGCTTAATATAAATCTATCTCTTAAATTATTTAAAGGGTCAATTGAATTTATATTCAAATAATGATAATATAAAACAGTAATAATTTCTATTAGCGATAATGATCCTCCTATATGCCCGCCGCCGAGTTCATATACTAATCTTACTGTTTCTCTGCGAATTTCTAATGCTTTATCTTCTAAATACTTTAATTTTTCATGCGCAATCATAATTTTATTTTTTTAAAGTTTTATTTTTTGTGGTTGATATTTTAGATTTATCTGCTGTTTTAGTTGATTTTGTTTTTTTATTTTGTGGCGTAGGAAACGCTGTCAAATATGCAGTATAATAATATTCGCTCAATGCATATGCCCCATTTATAAATACTGCTTGAAAAATATCTTTTGTATTATTCCACAATACTCGAAAATATTTATCATCATAAATTTTTGAAACCGCTACTCCAGCATTATCTGCTTGAATTATCGCTGGCACAAATTTACTAATTTTTTTTATATGCTCCCAACAGTATTTATCTATATCCTTAATTTTTTGCAATTCTTTTTTTGCGGGCGCCGGCACTTTATTCAGATATTCTAAAACCAAATCGTTTTCAAATCTAAAATGTATATTCAAATTACCTGTTAATTGCCCATTAAAATTTTCAGTCAGATGTAACGGCTGATGGGCGTCTCCAACATAATGTGCTAAATCAGCGGCATATACTATTATCGCCTGAGTATCGCTTTTTTTTAATGCTTCAACTAATTTCATATAGGTCTTTTTGATGGCGAACGGCAAAACTCCGTATTCATTCATTTTTTCAGCGCTGACTTTTTTTAATACTTCGCTCTCGCGCCACGGCACAGTGTCAATACTAAATCCGAACGACACATATAATTCAGGATTAATATAATGATTCGCCGCTTCATTATTATTATCTGCACCTTTACGCATATCCGGGTCCATCACTTTATTCAATAATTCCGATTCTAAAGATTTATAATATTTTTTTATTTCCTGCGGCAGCAAATCTATCGCTTCCATTAATATCCAGCGATGCCCTTGTTCACCCCAACAAAACCCAATTTCATTCATTAAAAAAATAAAAAATAAAATTATTAATAATTTTCGTTTCATCTATATTAATTCACCTGCTTTTTTATTCCAAATATTTTTTTAATCTATCAGCTAAAACCTGACCGCCGACAGGATAATTCGGTAAAACTTCTTTTTCTAATTTTTCGATTCTTTGATTTATATTCGGATGCGTAGAAAAAAACACTGATTTTTTTGAACCAATATTATTTTGAAGATATTTTACAAATTCCAATAAACCATTAGGATTATAACCAGTGCGATAAACATACTCTACTGCTATTCTATCCGCTTCGTATTCCATAGTTTGGTCAACGCCTTTTTCAAACAATGTAGAATTTACTTCTGACATTATCTGGGTATATTTTTCAACATTACTTTTAGATAATGTCGCTGTTAACTTTGTAAGATTTTCTAATAACTTCCCGCGTTTCAGCGTCTTTAATATATGCTTTTGCGTAATATGCGCAATTTCGTGAGCTAAGATACCAGCCAATTGCGCTTCGCTGGATAATGAATAAAACAAGCCCTTTGTAATAAATACATATCCACCAGGTGCAGCAAATGCATTTATTTCTTCTGAATCTAAAACTAAAAATTTATATGGTATATCTACATAATCACAATATTTTACTAATGTCAATCCTACAAGATTGACATACTCGTTCACTTTTTCATTTTTATATTTGCCGCCATAGCGAGCGACAACTTCTAATGCCAAGCTACCGCCTATTTCTAACTCTTCTTCTTTTGTTATTTCTACTTGCGATTTCAATAATCCTGCGCCAGCATCTATTACTTTTAAATCTTTCTCTTTTAATCCGAGGTTTCTGCCCATATCTAATAACCATCCGGTTTTTTTATCAGATTCTCCGCTCTGCGCGGCGGCGCTTGTATCCGAAGCTGCATCTGTTTTATTTTGGTCAGTAGTTTTGTTTTTTTCAGACGATGTTTCTCTTAATATTTTTTTTAATGAAAAAGCATTTGACGAACAATTGAATATCAATAATCCTATAAATATAAATAAAATTATTTTTTTCATAATATCACCTAATTTAAAAAAATTATTCCGCATATTCGCCTATTCTTCCTATTTTCATAAATTCATCTATTATTTCCAATGGTATATAATAATTTTCCATTTCTATTACAGTATCGACTACTGATTTTGAAATTTTATTATTTACCGCGTATTGTTTGGACATTTCTGTCAATCCGCGAACATTTGCGCGAGTAGCGCTGTCACGACTCGCATAATTGTCTGTTGTAAGATTCGCTAATACCCCCGCTCCTTTTTGCTGCTGAGGAAGATTATCAACTAAACTAAATTCAAATACAAAGCCGCGTTTTTTATCGTTCGTCTCTACTTCAAAAAATCTATTAACTTTTTTTAAAACTATTACTTCTTCATCTTTATTCAATTTTTTTACTACTCTTGCCGCAGCAGAGGCAGTTTCATATAATTTAGTATTGTTGGTTTTTATGTATTTTTTTTGATTGCCAAACACAACTATCGGCATCAGCAAAATTAATATTAACAAAAAATTTTTTTTTTGCATCGCTCAACTCCTAATTTAAATAATTTAATTCTATCTTTTACAAATTTTAGAAATAGAAATGTATGAGTAAATTCACTGATTATTTTTAAAATTTAAATATCCCCAATATCGTACCTGTAAAAGTTGACATTATCGTCTGTTCACGCTGATCTTCTAAATTTTCATTTATCTTTTCTATTGTCTTTTTGGCGCTTGTATATAAACCCGTATCATTCACCAGCATTCCCACAGTGCCTTCACCGCGCTTAATTTTATCTGTTATATCGCTTAAATTAGAAAAACTCTTTTTTACAGGAACTATTGTATCGCGCAAACCAACTACTATACTGTCAATATTATCCTCATTTCTCGCAAGAATATTTTCCACACGCGCAAAACTCTTTTTTACATTTTCAAAGGAATCAATCAATTCTTCATACAATTTCGGATCATTCACTGCTTTACCCAATGTCCCTTTGCCATCTCGTATCTTCATCGTTATATTTTCTATATTACTTAATGATTTTTTTAAATCAGGCATCGCAGTATCTATATATGTCAAAATATTATTAATTTTCGGTTTTGAATCGCGCGCAATTTCTTCGATATTTTCAATAAACGATTTGACTTTCAATTGATTTTCATCTAACATCTCATAAAATTTTTTGATTAATTTTTTGGCATCTTCAGAAGTTTCAGTAAAACTCTGCACTAATTTTTCTATATCCATCTGGTCTTCACTTATAATATAATCATTATCTTGCAAATATTCTTTTGCCTTGCCAAATGAAATCGATATATGTTTACCGCCCATAACATTATCCATCTGCATTCGCGCAACTGCATCTTTATGTATCTTTACCTCATTTCGAATATGCATAATCACTTTTATTCTGTTATTATCTGTTTCTGGTATAATTTCAACCACCCTGCCAACTTTAAACCCTGATAATTTCACTAATGAATTAATTTCTATTCCGGACACTGTTGAAAAATAAGTATAAATACTATATGTTTTTTTGCCGAATTCTATATGTTTATATCTAATAATAAGATACGAAAATATCGCTAATGCCACTAAAAAAAATAATCCTACTTTTACTTCTTTTTTCATAATTATTTCAATCAAACAAAATTATAATGTTTTCGTATATCCTCTAAAATTTCCCACTTGCATTTTAATCCTTTTTTGAAAGTCACAAAATCGCCTCTTTTTATTTCATAATCGCCTTCCGCAGTATGAACAATCACGCGGCCATCTAATATATAACACTGCTCATCGCTGTCATAATACCAATCAAATATAGATTTTTCTTTTGTCCATATACCCCAATTTAAAACACCTATTTTCTTTAATTCATCATCAGATTTTTTTTCAATAATCACACTTTTCATTTTTCTACCTCCTTTTCTATTTTTTTAATTAGTATATATTAAAATAAATAAAAAATTAAGTATTTTAATTAATTAAATTATTTATTTTACTTCTTCGACTTTTACGATTTCAGCGCTAACTATGACCATTACATATTTGCGCAAATATTTTTCTTGCGATAATTCCTTTGCCGCGCGGCAGCATTCTATCTGTTTCTGCGTTTTCGGGCATCGAATTAAATTCCGGTTCTAATGTGATATTCATCGCTATATTAAATCCGTTTGTTATACTATCGAGCGTAATCTGACTTACCCCTGTTATAAATATTCTATCCTCCATGCTTTTTGCGCCGTCTTTGATTTTTTCATAGTTTTTATATTTTATTATATTCACAATCCTTTTTCAAGACTTATTTTTTGCATATATATTTTTTATCCTAAAAAAAATAAAAATTAAAATAATGCATAACGCAAAAAAACTAATAACAAAACCAATTTTAAATATATTTGGCTGATATTTTAATATAATTTCATTATCGCCGGCATTAATAAAAAATCCTTTAAAAAAAAGATTTGTTCTATAAATTTCCTTATTTTCACCATTTACATACAGTTGCCAATCTTTATCAAATGGTTCTAATGACGCAATAAATTGCGGACTATCCGCCCGTATTTTCAAATAAATTTCATCTTTTAAATATTTCAATTCCAAAATTTTTGAATTTTCTGAATTGTATTCTTTTTGGATTTCTATATTCTGTGGAATATATACTAATGCTGTGTCATAATAATTATTTATTTTATCTAATTCAGAAAAATCATAATCACTTTTGGGTTGAACTATTATCTGCCGCACAGCAAAAAAAACAGGTAAAAAACATTTATTTTTATAAAGATATTCTACATTGTCAGATAAAATAAATTCCCAATTTTTTAAATTGTCAAGTTTTTGCGATGATACCAGATACTTCACATTTGTTAAACTAAATTTATAACTGTCTATATTTTCAATAAATATTCTATTGCTTTTTATAATTTTATTAATTTCGTCTTTTTCATTTATATAACATTCCAATAATGCAGTATTTAATGGAATAATATTAGTATAACCGTCTATATTTCTCAAATTATGAATATACAAATTTTTATTGATATTCAATTGATTCTCATAATATTTTATCCGAAAAAAATCTGTATCAGATAAAATATATTTATACACAGCAGAATTAATATTCGGTTTGAAATATTCTATTCTCTTTTTTTCAGGCAATACGCTGTTAAAGAAAAAAAGAAACTCAGCCAAAAATATTATTACTATCGCATTAACTAAAAGCTTTAATTGAAATTTTAAAAATATCAACAGCATTAATTCAAATAGCAGGGCAATAAACAATTGACTCTTCATTGCATTAATCATTATATGCATTTTTTCGGTATTCAATGCGGCATTAAGATTTTTTATAAAACTCGAATTAGAATTTATCTGTGAAAAATATTCAATTAACGGTCTGCAAAAAATCAACAATATCAAAGTTAAAAAAACAAAAAAAATCAGTATCGTAATAATTACATTATCTTTTCGAACATCAATCAAAAATTTTATTACAAAACCAATAATAACAGACAAAGCGAATAGATTAATAGAAAATAATCTTATCGGCCCGCGAAACATTTTAAAAGCAGGCAGACAATTATAAAATATTTCAAACAACGAAAAATACTGACCTAATGCCAATAAAAAAGAAATAATAAAAATCGCAAACCAAAACCAAAGTTCAACAGAAAATTTATTTTTAAAAAATAAAATAATCGCTATTACCAACAAAATCACAGAACAAATCCCTAAATATTGCGAATAATCTTCAAAACTCGCAAGAAAAAAATTATTAGTTGCGCTGCGGCCCCAAAAAAACGGAAAAATAATTTGTATTAGATGATTTAACGATGTAGAATATTGCTGCGCTATCTCAATAGCCGCGCCAATCGGCCGCGCCGCTTCTTTTGAAAAATTATAAGTCGGCAATAATTGCGCTGCGCAAAGCGCCGCTGAAAACAAACACAGTAAAAACACCTTCAAACTTATAAATATTTTTAATTTAACATTATTTTTATTTGCAAATAAAATATATGGAAATAAAACAATAACTTGATAGTATACCTGCTGCGGATGCCCTGCTAAAATCTGCAATGAAAAAATTAATATAAAAAATAATTCTGCAAAATCAAATCTAAAAATCTTTTCATTTTTTTGCAGTAATTTATCGCACAACAAAAAAATAAACGGATAAAAACAATAACTGCCCAAAAGCATATAATGCCCTTTAAAAACACAATTTGCAGTAAAACCACCAAATGTAAAAAGTATTGCTGAAATAATTGCCGAATATCTATTCTCTGTTTTTTGAAAAATCCAAAAATACATTCCGGCAAACGCTAAAAATAAATAAAGCGCCATCAAAAAAACAAAAAAATTTTCAGGTGTGAAAATTCCAAATCTGACCAACAAAACAAGCGGATGAAATGTCATCATTGAAATTGAAGCAATATTTGAAAATCCAGCAATAAGATTATAATTCCACAGCGGAAAATCAGATTGATAATTACAAGTCAGCCAACTAATACCTTGATATATTACATCGTCATTAAGCAAAGCGTATAATCTAAAAATAATAAAAACTACTATAAAAAAAAATAATATTATTTCTGTTTTAATTTTTTTCAGCATATAATCTATCAATCTGGTCAGGCGCTATAATTTTTTTTATCCGAAATATAATAAGAAAATATTTCAGGATATACATCAAAATTTTTGGTATCGGCATAATAAATATTTTATTATTTTTTTCTTTGCTAATTTTTTTTGCATATTCTATATATGTCCAGCCGTCTGCGCCTTTTATCGTAATAATTTTATTTCTATTTTTTTTATTAAAAATATCATCAAACATCAAATCTGCTGCGTAATCAATACTAATCGGATATAATTTTGCTTTTAAATTTGCAGGACAAAACAAAATCTTTTTATTGCTCGCGTCATTTAACAATTTATTTATCCCTTCATTTTTCAAGCCGCCAAAAATTTCTGACGGTCTAAATATCAGCCAATTTTCTAAATTCTTTATAATATATTCTTCAGCTAAAATTTTGGATTTACCATAAGCGCCGCTTTTATAACCTGCGGTGCGCGAACTGATAAATATAAATATGCAATCTTCCTGATATTTTTTTACAGCGTCAACAATCGTCTTTGTCGCTCTATAATTTATTTCAAAATATTTTTCCGCATCAAATGAATGCGTTAGCGCTGCACCGTGTATTACCATATCAAATTTATTTCCGGAAAAGATTTTATTTACAAAATTTTCAGCGGTTAAATCTCCGTTTAATAAACAAGCATATTCCAACCTCTCAATTTTATTTTTTGTTCTGCTAACGCCAAAAATCCGATATTCATCTTGATTAATTTTCAAACATAATTTAGTAAGTAATTCCGAACTAATACCTGTAACCAATATATTTTTTTTCATAAAAACTATTAAAAATTAAAAACACAATTTTTGAAAATTACAAAATTTACAAATTTCATTATTATTTGTTTTATAAAATTTTTCAATATCTGTTTCGTTTTGAAATTTCTGCATCAGAATAATAGATTTTTTCAATTCATCGATTTTTTTAGAAATTTGCCGTTCATTATAATTCGCTTGTTTAAATATATTATCGCGCAGCGAATAATTAATAAAAACCAATTTTTCAAATTCGGCAATATTATACGCTCGCACAAATAAATAAGATAATGCCATTGTCCATGCCAAATAATCGTCAAAATTTTCGCGGGTAATATCATAAAAAAAATTTATTATTAATTTGCTGGTTTCATTATCTACAATCAAGTCAGGCATAAAAAAAATAGTATAATCCAAAAAATCAAATTGTCCGATGTCTTCTTCTAATGTTGGAATAATCACATCTTTCAATTGTTTAGATTTTACAATTTTAAAAATCTCCGAATTATAAAAATTTTTCAAATTGTTTGCCAATTCCACCGAAAACGCCAAAAAATCAATTTTATTATTTAAATTATAATATTTTTCAAATAAAAAAGAATCTGTCCGAATAGCGATAGATAACTCTTTATAAGCTGTATCCAAATAATTTTCAAGGGCAATATCAAAACCATATAAATAATCTGTTATCATATTAAAAATAGAATTTTTCAAAACAATCATTTTAAAAAAATATCTGGACTTTAATTTTTTCAATGTTTGAAATTCTGTCGCTTCGTTTTGGGAAATATATTGATAATAATATTTTCTAAAACAATCATTAAGAATTTTATTTTTAGAACGCGACCAGATTAATTTTTCCATAAAGCAAATAGAATAATAGCAATTAGTTTATTTTCAAAAATTAATTGAAGGGCTGTTAAAAGAAAAAATAAAAAAATTATAAATTTCGATTTAATAATTCCTTTTGCAATTCGCTTACTTCTTTTAATCTTTTTTCTTCTTCTTCTTTATTAATCCTAAAAATAACATCTATGACATTGCCTTCACGAACTTTGGCTGGTAAATGTTTTTTGTGGATTTCAATAATATCTAAATCTGGCAATTCAAGCACAGCAATATCATTTTCAATCCTATCGACTACAACTTGAATTTTCTTTTCCATAAAACCCGCTCCCCCTTTTTTTAATTTATTTCTATCTGGTCAAGCAAGGTCTCTAATGTAATGATAAATTTATCGCGTAAATTATTTAATTTTGCTTCTTTTTCTGGGAATGACAAATCGGCATCATTCGAAATATCATAATTCTGTATTGCTGTTGCCGCGATTTCAGTAATCTTTTGGATATACAATATAGTATTTTCATCTAAAAATTTATGATAATTAACAATCACTACAAAATTATTGCATTCGCCGTTTATTATAATTGGTGCTATAAGTATCGACTTAATATTCACTTTAAGTTGCGATAAATCCAATTGTTCACTTATCTGCGGCGCTTCGATATTATATATCTGTTGCACTTGTTGAGCAAACTCTAACAAATTCATACCGTCTCTAAATTTCAATGCGTGCAGGATATTAATATTCATACCTAATTCCGCAGGTGTTATCCATTCTTCTTCATTAAACAGCGCAACACAGCCGGCTTCTGCTTCTGTTAATTCATAAATATCATTTAAAATCCGATAAAATATCGCTTCAATAGAATTTTCTTTAAGAAGACTATTGAGAAATTTCATAATCTTCAAATTCGATAAATAAGTAAAATTCAAATAACGTTCAGCTTCCAAACGCTTGAATATAACAATCGCATTTGCTAATTGCTTTAATAAATATTTGAATTTTTCTGAATATTCTGTCTCGTATAACCCTTTATCGTGCAATAAAAAAAAGCCAATCAATCTGCTGTTATATTCAATAGTCATAGCATTATTAAGTTCAACATATTCGCCGCCTATCGATATATATGAATTCTCGCCGGGAATAAAATCTTTTAATGTGCCGAACCCGTAAAGCCGACGCAATATCTTATTTTCAAATAACGGCAATAATTTATTTTTTAATCGCTGCAGCCCAGGCATACAAGAATGTTCAACATAAAAATTATTGTCATTATCATCTAACAACAGCACTGAATAAAAATATGTATCAAATTCATTTATAAAAAATTCGTCTAATTTTTTGTATAATTCTTCCGGAGTAGCAGATTTATACATTAAATTATTAACATTATCAATATAAAAACTATCTAATTCTGTAATCAACATAAATTTAATAACCCGCTATTTTATCAATTTCTTGTAAATTTTCAGAAACTTTTTCTATTATTTTCTTTATCAATTCATCATTCAAATCAAGATTTCTGCGAACGCTGTCCATCAATTTCGCTTCAAAATTATTTTTTTTACTATAACCAATTTTTAAATAATTGCAGATATAATTAGCAAAAGTAACAATAGTAACATCGCGCGAATGACCGCTTGCTTCGTCTGGAATATGATGATATTTTGCCGCTTGTTTGATTACATCCGGTAATTTCCAATTTTCAGCAATTTTCTCGCCTAATTCCGAATGGTCAAAGCCGGTAAGTTTTTTTTCTAACTGACATATATTATTTATCCCGGTTTCAGGCGCAAGATAAACTTGATCGTCGCGCGAAATAAATTTGCCTAAAACAAGTTTGCCTATATCGTGTAATAATCCGCAGACGAATAATTCTTCTGACATATCATCGTCATAATTAAATTCTTTTGCTATTGTTC
Source organism: bacterium (assembly GCA_029551925.1). Taxonomy (GTDB): domain Bacteria; phylum JAGOBX01; class JAGOBX01; order JAGOBX01; family JAGOBX01; genus JAKPEO01. Next base: position 19,186 of record JAKPEO010000056.1, on the reverse strand, counting down.
TTGCCGCAATTGCGCAGCCCAACGAATGTTTCCACAAGCCGCCCGGCGCCAAACCATATTGCGGCAAATTTTTTTGAAATATCTCGCCTGTACCTGCGGCAAACGCTATTGACTTAACAGTATTATAGCCAAGCGTAACAACCGCATCGCGAATAAGCACTATTTCACGCTGTAAATTATAAAATGGTGAATTCGCCATTTTTAACATTTTAGCTGTAAGCGTCTGGTCTTTATTCACTACATTTTCAAAATCCGAAGCTGATGAATGTCTGTCGCTCGCTATTTGAATAACCTTTTGCACTATCAATGGAAACGCAGGCAGATTTTCTAATTCCGCTAATATTAATTTTTTCCGTTTTTCTTCTGCTACGACATTCAATGTCCCTGATTGCGCTGTTCGCGCTACGCCAGTAGTCAAAGTTTCAGGAGTAATCAAACTTTTTATCTTTTGCAATAATATACTCGTCAAATACGGCTTGATTAAAAAATCTTTAACTCCTAATTTTATGCAATTAACAATTTCATTTCTGCTTTCAGGCGTAGTCAATATAATAATCGGTATATTTTTAAATATCTCTTTTTCTTTTAATTTCTCCACTAATTGAATAATATTTATTTGCTTGAACTGATGGTCTAATATTAAAACATCAGGTATCTGCTTGGCAATTTCTGCAATTAATTCATTGAGTTGTTTGAATACTTCTACATTGTATTTCAACTCCAACCCAGCTAAAACTTTATCTATTTCCGCTGAATCATCACTTAAAAAATATATCCGCGCCATTTGATTATATAACTCCAAAAAAATTTACAAAATTTTACTTTTTTTTTATTATGATGTCAATTTTTTTTTTATTTTTTTTATTATATTTTCCGAAGTGAAACCAAATTTAATTGCTAATTGATCAGCAGGACCGCTAATACCGAATTCGTCAATTGCAATTACATTGTTTCTATCAAATACATAGCGCTCCCAACCGCTTGAAATGCCCGCTTCAACAGCAATACGCATTTTACAATCCTTCGGCAACACATGATTTTTATAATCTTCTGATTGCTCGTCAAAAATTTTAAAACACGGCATACTCACTACGCGAATACTATAACCTTCTTCTTCCAATTTTTCTGCCGCGTCAAGCGAAATACTTATTTCCGAACCAGTAGCAATTATTATCATATCTAATTTTTCTGATGACTTTTCTTTTTTTATTATATACCCGCCTTTTGCCGCTTCCGATTGATTATATTTTTTTCTATCTATAATCGGTAAATTTTGACGAGTTAATAATACCAATGACGGTCTATTTTTTTCAGCTAATGCTTTAAGCCAAACATCTACTGTCTCAATAGCATCAGCCGGTCTGAATACTAATAAATTAGGAATCATTCTGCAGCACATCGCTTGTTCTATCGGCTGATGCGTAGGTCCGTCTTCGCCAACAAAAATAGAATCGTGAGTCATAATATAAATCACTTGCAATTTCATTAACGCAGATAAACGAAGCGCTGGTCTCAAATAATCAGTAAATACAAAAAATGACGAGCAATATGGAATAAAACCGCCGTATAATGCGATACCATTGCAAATTGCAGCCATTGAATGCTCGCGCACTCCGAAATGAAAATTCCTGCCGTCAAATTTATTTTTTTCAATAAACGGATATTTATCTAATATCGTCTTTGTCGAAGTGCCTAAATCAGCAGAGCCGCCGATAAGCGCAGGTATTTGTTCAGAAATAAAATTCATTATTTTTCCGCTCGCTGCGCGCGTAGCGATACTTTTATCTTTTTCAAATAATTTATACAAATCTTCTTTTAAATTTTCTAATTTGATTTCATTATTAAAATATAAATCATAAACTCTCCGAAATTCGCTGTTATTATGATACAATTCTTCAAATTCTTTTTGCCATTCTTTATATTGTTTTTCTAAATATTCATTTCTCTTTTTGAAAACATCATAAACTTCTTGCGAAATCGCAAAATATTCGTCCGGATTAAATCCCAAATTTTCTTTTAATCTTCGCAATTCTTCTTTGCCTAACGGCGAACCGTGAACATCGCAATGATTATTTTTTGTCGGCGCGCCTTTACCTATTATTGTTTTTGCCTTTATTAATACTGGTTTTTCTTGATTTTTCAAAACTTTTTCAAATGTCTGTTCTATTTCGTCAAAATTATGCCCATCAATAGAATAAGTATCCCAGCCCATCGCTTCAAATTTTTTACATACATCTTCGCTAAATGTTATATTAGTATTTCCTTCAATTGTAATATTATTATCGTCATAAACAACAATCAAATTATTCAAACACAAATGCCCGGCAAATGACGCGGCTTCGCTTGTAATACCTTCCATTATACAGCCGTCGCCAGCAAGAACAAATATTTTATGATTAATAATTTCTTTGCCAAATTTATTTAATCGCGCTTGCATCATTTTTTCAGCTATTGCCATACCTACGGCATTTGCAAAACCTTGACCTAACGGTCCTGTCGTAGTTTCTACGCCGATAGTATGGCCGTATTCCGGATGTCCAGGCGTTAAACTGCCTATCTGCCGAAATTTTTTTATTTCGTCAAGCGGCATCGGATAATCAAATAAATGAAGCAGCGAATACAAAAGCATTGACCCGTGCCCAGCAGACAACACAAATCTATCGCGATTTAGCCATTTAGGTTCTTTATTATAATGTCTCAAAAATTTCAGCCATAAAATATAGGCAAAATCAACAGCGCCAAGCGGCAAGCCCGGATGACCAGAATTCGCTTTTTCTATCGCATCCGCTGATAATACCCTAATAGTATTTGCGCATAAAATATCTAATCGTCTATCCATTAAATTTTACACCTACACTTTTTTAGCGCATTAAATTTAATGCTTTATCATAATTCTTTATTGCTTCTTCTAAATTCCCTAATTTTTCATAAGTTTCTGCTATCAATTTATAAATCTCAGGATTTTCTGGTCTGCTATTTTTTGCGGATAAAAAACAATTTAAGGCGTCATTATAATTGCCTGTTCTCAATAATATTATTCCTTTATTTCTTAAATCGTCATATATTGTAAATAAAACCGGCATATCTTGATGATTGATAAATTCTATTTCTTTTTTTTCCTGCTCGTTCTCTTTTGAATTATTATTTTCTTCTTCTGCTAAAACATCTGCATTGCTCTCTTCCGTTTTTTTATTATTTTCAACAATAATATCTTTATCTTTTTGAAAAATTTCTGTTTTATTTTTTTCAGATAATTCCGCAGTTTTTAAAGGCTGGTCGGCATTATTGTCTAATTTAAACGAATATTTAACAGCAGCACTGACAGTTCTATTTGCCACTGAAAGTGTAGCATCAAAATTTTTCCAAATTGCAAAGTCAAATAAAATTTTATAAGAAAATTGATTTTTATTCTTTAAATCAAATATATAAAAATTCGGCAATGAAGATATAGAAGATTTTATATACAAATCACTATATTGTAATCCAGCTGCTATTCCGAATTTATTAAATCTTTTTTTTAACAACAAATCATTTGAAAACATATATACGCGAAAATCAGAAATAGCGGCTGTTTCAATATAATTATCTCCGATAGTATGAATATAATTTAGTTCGCTTTCAATGCTGAAATCATTAGGTAGCGGTGCTGTTAGTTTAACCATTAAGCCGTATACTAAATTGTCCTTTACATCTAATTTCAAATTAACATCTTCTAATTGTATTAACCAATTGCCAAAAGACGCGCCCGCATATAAATTTTTATTTATTTCTTGACCTATAATAAAATCAATAAAATTTCCAGTGAACTTAATATTATCATTTAGTTTTAATTTTGAATTATAAAAATATCTCGTAGAAATATTTGATTCGGCAAAAATTCCGACAGCGCTAAAACAAATTATAAAAACCAAAAACAATAGAGATTCGATTTTCATTTTAACCATCCGCTCTTATTTAATATAAGTATTAGATCTATTTTTATATATTTTTATGTTATCATTTAACACTAATATTATATCGTCATCGCCGTCATTATCTATATCTGCTGTAATTATTTGCGTTAAATATTTCAAACCAGAAACAGTAAATTCCGCTGTTTCGTCAAAATTAAATTTCTCGTTATTTCGCCAAATTTTAAAAATATTATCAATAGAATAAGTAATCAAATCTTTTTTCTTGTCTGCATTATAATCTATATATTCAGATATTGTTATAGGATTATCTGTGTTCAAAAACGGCGAATTTTTATATGAAAAAACAAAGCCTTTATCTTTAAAATTTAACAATAAAATATTATTCAAAATCTTATCGCCAATTTTAGCATTAGCAAAAGATAAAAATAAATCTTTTCTGCCGTCAAAATTAAAATCTGCGCTTGTCCAATTTAAAATATCAAGAAATACATTTTGTAAAATATTTTTTTTGTAGAATTTTCCATTGTTATTCTCAAATAAAATAAAATGATTTTTATCCATAATATAATTCGTTTGCGCTAAAAAATCTGTCAACCCGTCATTATTATAATCAAATGGAATAATATATGAAAATCTATCAATAACTTCTATTCCCATTTCCGCGTTTACTAATTCAAAATTGTAATTTCCGATATTTCGATAAATTGCAAGTTCGCCAGAATTATATAAAATCAATAAATCGTTTTTTTTATCATCATCAATATTCACATCATATATTTGTTTAATATTCGTATTATTATTAATTTTTAAATATTTTATTTCTTCGTATTTATTATTAATATTTTCAGCAAAAATCGTTATGGTATTATCCGCAAGAATCAATATATCTTTTTTATTGTTATTATTAAAATCGCAAATTATAATTTTTTTCAGTTGTTCGCTGTTTGACAATTTTATATTTGTCGCTTTTTTAATAAATTCATTTTTTTTATTTTCAAGAAGTAAAAGTTCATTTTCATTAGAAAAAGCAACTAAATCTAAATATTTATCATTATTCCAATCATATATTTTCACAAATGGATTAACATCATTAATTACTATATCCGGCTTCTGTAAATCATAATAATCGCCTTGCATTACAGGAATAACGCTAACATTAATTTCTTTACTTTTATTATCTTCTTCATCAATATTGATTATTCCGATTTTATAAGTATAATCATTGAACACATCATCAAAAAAATAATATTTAACATTAGCCGCAAGTTTGACTTCTCTCAAAATTTTATTTGTATTATCATATAACCGCACAATCTGATAATCTATATCATTAAATTGATTTTTCGGCTGGTCCCAAGTTATTGTTATTTTATTATTAACGCCTTGCGCTTGTAAATTTATTATAGAAAGTGGCGGCTGCGTATCCATCGGTTCAGCGTAGGAAACACTTGACTCTTGACTTTCATTCAAAGCTTTATCAACAGCGCTAAGCGCAATTTTATATTTTCTTTTGTTTTTTAAATTATCAATTATAAATGTCCCAAAATCTTTTGGCAGTTCTATATTTCTTATCAACTGTTCGCTGTCGTCATAAACATACAACAAATAATTTGCTAAATCATAATCTGTTTGTTTAGCGGATAATTTTAGCGAAACTGCTTTATTAAGCGGCTGAACTATTAATTTCGGCGGTTTTGCCGGCGGAACATTATCTATCGGCACAGCGGTAATCTGTTTACCGACTGATTCTGGTCTTAAATATTCTTGAACTGTCACTTTAAAAATATACTGCTTACCATTTTCTAAATTATCTACTATATAACTTTGCGTGCCGCCAGGCGCGGCGCTTAAATATTCCCAAACTTTACGATTGGAATTAAAACGATAAATTAATTGCCGTTCAACTCTGCGATTAATATTCAAATCCCAGAATAATCGCACGCGTCTGTCATTCGCTTCATAACTTAACTTCGCAATTTCCACTGCCGGTCTTGTATCAAGCGCAGGTAATTTCAATAGTAATTCATAAAAATAATTTGTTGCAAGATTTAAAGTTTCAGATATTCTTTTTATATAATCGTCTTTCCAATCTTGATATGAAACATATTCGCCTGATAAAGTTTTTAATGTTTTATCTGCTGTTATACTTTTATTCAAAGCATCAGACATTAATGTCTGATTATACATAGCTAACGCATCGCGATTTCTTAAAGGATTATAATAATCAAAAGCAGAATTTTTTATCATCTCAACTACAAAATTAACAGCGTCAAATTCTTCGACAAGCCCGTCCCATTCAATACTTCTATCAATTTTGAAATTATTATTTGAACTAATAAATTTATCTAATTCGTCAAAAAATTCTATTATAACTTCTGTTTTAGCTTGGCCTATATGCGAATTTCGACCTAACGCATAATTCCACAGCGCTAAATTTGTAATATATTTTGCAAGTGCTCCTAAATAAAATGCCGAAACTTCCGCATTTCCTGTTTTTAATGTATTACTAATTTTTGAAATCTCGGTTTCAATCATTTCAATATAATTTCTAACGCTCTGCACTTCGCTTAATCTATTGAATTCATCAAAAGAATTTAACGGAATAGAATAATAAAATAACCCGGTATTTTTTTTATAATAAGACAAATCAAGCAATCTAATAAATGTATCATTAGCAGGCACGGCGCCAGCGCCGGCGGCAATTACGCCATATTCTAAATATTTTTGATAATTATCAAGCCACTTAAAATTTTCAATCAATTTTGTATCAAACGATATTGCTTTATTTAATGTATAAATATAGATATTTTTATTTTTATCTATCGGTTGGGCTATTAGTCGAGTATGTAATGAAAAAAAATAAATACTCAGACAAAATAAAATTAGCGCTGCATTTTTCTTATAATTCATTAATCGTTCAACATACAAAAATTAAATCGTATTATTATAATATTTTTTTATTATTAAGTCAATAAATTTTTTCTATTGTTTCCAACATTAAATTCAAACTAAATTCAGGATTAATAAAATAATTGCCTAATCTGCCAAATTCCATTCTTCTATCTTTATCATTTATCAATAATTCTAAGTAATGTGCCGCTTCAAATATCTGATAGTTTTCATATAAATAACCAGTAATATTATGCAAGACTATTTCTTTATTGCCATCTACATTAGTCGCTACAATAGGCAAGCCGGCGGCGTATGCTTCTATTATAGCGCGCGGCAGCCCTTCCCATAATGATGTCAGACAAAATATATCTGACGCATACAGAATTTCAGTTATATTTTTATACCAGCCCAACAATATAAAATAATCGCGCAAATTATTTTTTACTATTTCTTGTTCTATTTCTTTTCGCAATTCGCCGTCGCCCACTATAATAAATTTTAAATTATTATATTTTTTATCAATCAATAATTTCGCAATCTTGACAAATTCTATCGGATTTTTCTGCAGTTTGAAACACGCAGTCATAGTAATCACAATATCATCTGCATTCAATCCTAATCGTTCGCGAAATTTCAATCTATCATCTTTTGGCAAATTATATACTTGATACGGAAATAACGATAAATCTATACCGCTGCGAATTGTAATATATTGCGTTTTTTCGCCGATTTTATTTTTTAAGCCCTTATTGCAATTGTCATCAGCTACTACAACTAATTTATCAGTAATTTTTGCGCATAATCTTTCTAATAAAACAAATGTTTTATATGCTATTTCTGATTGCAGCGGCGTAAATCCCCAGCCGTGAACTGTATGAATAATTTTAGGAACAAACGCTAAATACGCCGCCAACCTGCCCAGTATCCCAGCTTTTGAACTATGAGTATGAACAATATCAAATTTATATTTTCTACACAGCCAAAAAATCCTAAAAAATGCAATCAAATCTTTTAAAATATTAATTTCGCGCGCTAATTCCTCTATCTCAATAATTTTTACTTTTGAAGAAATTATTGATTTATCCACTATACCGCCGGTGCCGGTTATCAAATATACTTCATAATTTTTTTCCGCAAAATAATTAACTGTATAAATCGTATTTAACTGCGCGCCGCCTAATTCCAATTTTGTTATTATATGCGCTAATTTTTTCATTTTTATTTACTGCCTTTTATCTTTTTATTTTAGAAATTTTTATGCGTTGAGAGTATATCTTCGCAATTAACAAACTGTGCTTTAGTCTTGATATATTCTATTATTTTCTTATGTTTTTTATAATTTTTTGTTGTGTTATAACTATGCATCAATAAATTAACAGTTAAGCCTTGTTCTCTATTTTGCGCACGTAAATATAATTCATCTATTAATTGTTTTTGTTCTTCAATACTATTAGCTTCTGGCACCAACCCCTGCCATAATCTTTTATTTTCAATCATACCTAATGGTATCGCTAAAATTTTAGAATTTCCGGGTTTTTCTTTATTTTCATACGAATAATAATATTCATTTAGCGGCGCATCTTCAAAATGATTTGATACGCACCCGATATATCCGCCCATATTATCAAAAGACAACAGTATATTATATTTTTCTAATATTGGAATACTCCATTCAGTCAAACAAAAATAACCAAATCTAACGGCAGTCGGGATTACTCCAAAACTCTGCAATTCTTCTTTATGATATTTTATAATTTCATTCATATATTTTGGTATGGAATAATAATAATATTTGCCGGCCGGCGATTCTTCGTGCGGATGCAAACCAATATCATAGCCCTGATTAAATATTGATTTCCATAATTTTCGATAGTCGAGTTTAGTAAAAAATATATTGTTATGACAGCGCCGAATGTATATTGAAGTATGCGGCAAAAAACAAGCTGGAACATTCAATTCTTTAACTAACGATAAAGTCGCCAAAATTTCAGTATAACACGCAGTATCGTTAAATTTTATTTTGTTATCAAAAGGAAAATAATCTGCAAAATCGCAATCTATTGTAATAATAATTTTCAATTTTGAATTATTCGCCATATATTTTATTGGGGACAGGCGTCACCTCTTCACCTCTTTTCAAGATAATTTTGAAGGATTTTAAGACAGCCGTCACTATTTAACACTATTTATTTAACACTATTTAATTACAGCACATTTTCCAGTAAATTTCTTGCCGTTAGGCGTCTGTATTAATACAAGATATACGCCGCTCGCTACCGGAACATTTGCTTGATTAGTCAAATCCCAACTTAACAGCGATACAGACGAACCAGTTAAAGTATCAGGATTGCCCAAATTTGTTGTTTTTATTATTTGTTTTATTAATTTTCCGCTAACATCATAGATTTTTAAAATCGTGCCTCGTTCAAAATCATAATAATTGCCAGATGACTGATAACAAAACTTTATTGTATTTTCATAAATACCATCTAAACTGCGGTATCTTCTTATATCCCAAGGATTCGGATAAATTACTAATTGCGCGCTTGCTGTATAATCAGTTGCACGCCGCACAGCAAAATATGTCAAATGATTCGTATGCGTCTTTATATAATTAGCGCCATACACAATTTCATTTTCTATTGGTTTCCATACATTATTCGCATTATCAAAATAAACTAATGTGTATTCTCTGACATTTACATTATTGGGAAATTTATAAATCAAGGCAATACTATCAAAATACTCGCTGAAATTAAAATAAATAACCCCTGTCTCATTACTAATAGAAACATCAAAAATTGTCCCGTCTAAAATATTCTGGTCATTATTTAATAATGAATTATTTGTCAACGCTGAAATCGATAATTTCGATTTTTTCTTTAATGCCGCAAGAATATACTTTTCTTTATTATCCATTTTTAATTTTACATTCAAATTAGTATTTGCCTCGCTGACATCAAATATTATAAAAGTGTCAGCTGCTCTATCAAGACATAAATATTCTAGCATCGCGCCTGTAAAATCTTCCGTATCAGTTTTTATCACAGAATTGGCAATCACTGTAATATTATTAGCTGAAAAATCAGTTTTTGTTATCTGCGAAGTATCAAAAAACATTTTATAATTAGAATATGCAATAGTATAATTGTTTTCATTATATCCTTCTATTTTAACTAAAACCATTGGCGAACTATTGATATTTACATTTTTAGCGGCAATAGTCGAAGTAGTATATAAAATCAAACTATCAGCAGTCAAACCATAATAAATGTATATCTTGTATTGTCTGATTTCAGTGCTGACATTTGGATCGCTGACTGCCCACGATAAATTCAAAGAATTATTATAATAATACGCTGTCGTATCAAAATAAATATTTTCTGTTATTGCGCTGCCATCTGACAAAATATGAAAACTCATAAAATTACCGGAATTGCTTATATTTGAAATTATAGGTTTACTATGAGTTTGCCCATTATATGCGGCATTATTTGGAATTGAAGTGGCAGTCAAGCCAATCAAATTATTTTTCCACGGGTCAGTACTTAATCCTTTATTACTCTCAAAACTTGTGTTATTACTTTGAGACACTAATCTAATACGCGGCGGATTATAATTTTGAACATCATTTTCTGTTAATGAGCCCTGCGCATCGTTAATATGCCAGACTAATAATCCTTCTCCGGGAATATAAGCATCCCATCCTTTTTTTTGTCTATTAGACAAAAGATAATATTCTAATGACGGATTAGCAGCGCGAGGATGCGGTATTTTCACTGCAACATCAGCATCATATATATTTTGTAAAGAATAATAATTTACTGATGTTGTTATAACAGTTGGTATTATCCAACCGAGTTGTATTTTATGATACACGCACGGCGCGGCCGGAGTATTACCATTATTATTCCAAATGCCATAATCCATTAAATCCCATTTACCGATAACGCTCTGCCCGCCGAAAGATGAAGTTTTATAAGTATCAATTAATCCTATATCGTGCCCGAACTCATGAGCAACTAATCCAATCGGCGAAAATTCTGAAATGGTTATATAATTTGAAAAACCTTTGGCGCTGCCGCTCGGATAATACGGGCTCGGCGAATCGCCGTTAACAAACCAACCGTGCGACCAAATAGCGTCATTATTAGAAGTATTCGCTTGATCAACGCCAGAATGCACAACTAACAAATGGTCAATCACGCCATTACCATCTACATCGTATTGACTGAAATCTACGCCATTCGCTTTTGCCAAATCTATCGCTTCTTTTATCATATTATTTATTGATGTATTTAGATCATCTACTCCGCCGGCCGAATCTGCGCCATAATATTCCATTGTCCGGCTGCTTGTATACCAGCCGTGAATATCATTTATAGTTCCGACTATCCTAAATTTACCGTAAGATACATCTTTATAATATTTTGCTAAACTATTGGTTTCTTCATTAAATATCAAATCATAAATTTTTTGTTTAGTGCTCGCAGGCGACGCTGAAACATTACTGAATTGCAACAAAATAACGCAAATCTTTGTATTGCCGAGCGCTGACGGATAATTAAATGATGTATATTTCGGCGCTAATCTATTGTCGGCTAATTTTACAAATCGCGAATATTTTCGCAAACCATTTTGATATTGTATTATCTTTTCTGGATTATCAATAAAATCCGTCGAAGGCGGCGGAAACGCCTCGATATTATTAACAAATAAAATACAAAAAAACAATAATAAAATATTTATTTTTTTCATTGATATAATTTTTACCTTTTATTTTAGAGTATAAAATTAATTTGCCAGTCCTTCATAAACAGCAGAAAATTTACTATAACTTTCTTTCGATAAATCAATCCATTTTTGTAGATTTTTCAAGATGCTATCTACCTTTTCTCTATCATTAGATTTCTGCTCAATTAAAACTATTAGTTGCTGATATGCTTTCGGACAAGTAGCTGATGTTGCGGCGCGCGGATTCATCAAATTTATCGCCTTATCCATCTTATCATAAATTTCTGTTAATTTATTATAGGATTCAGGTATGCGCTCTGATAAGGTCTTTAATGTATGAACAATAATCTTCGGATCTTTACTGATAACTTCTATAATCTTCGCAGCTGGAATGCTTACTATTTTAGCGTCTTTCTTGACTTTTACAGTCGCTGTGCGTTTTTCAAAGGTCTTTGTTTTTATGCCCAACAACACTGCTATTTCTCCTATTACTTCGCCTTTTTTCGTTATCTCTGCAACTTTATTGTTATTAACATATACACTTAATTCGCCGTCTAATAATATGTACATTTCCTTACCTAATTCGCCTTCATTACATAAAACTTCGCCAGCTTTATATACTTTTGAAGTGGTATTCTCTAAATTTTCTTTTTCAACAGAAGCAGCTATCTTCTGCTGCGCTTCTGCCGCCATTTCGTCAAGGACATCTTTACCTGCTTTTGCTGAATTGCCGTATTGATATATCAAACTTTGACGTGCTTGTTCGTAAATTGCTTTCAACCAAGGATATTTATATTTATTATTCAATTCGTTAATTGCTTCGCACGCTTCATAATAATTTATACATAATTCATTAGTCTTATTTTTTATTTCATTCAAAGTTTTAGATAAATTCGTTAATTGCGCATTTGTTTTTTGTAAGGCAACTGCTTGGAATATCGCCAATTGCAAACCTAATTTAGGATTAACTGTAACAGTATCAAATAATTTCCTCCCCCAAATTTCTATTGGAGTAATAATATTATCATCATCTATTGTCTGTGCGGCTATCAATCTTTTTACATCTAAAACATTCTCCACTATACCAAATATTGTATTAGGTTCATCTAAAATATATAGTGGACATTCTTTATTGCCCGCACGAATAAATAATCTTATTTTCCCTTTGTTCAAAATATAAACCTTATGATCAACATCATCAAAATTAAAAACTTTTTCATTTTTTTTAAGATTCATTTTTTTTTCCTAATAAAAATATTTTCCTTAATAATTTTTCAGTCTATCTACTTCTTGAATATTGCGCTGTATCTGCTGTTTCAACGCGTCAATATTTTTTTGAAGATTCTTCATTCGTTCGTCTATTTTCTGCGCGTCAATATCTTTTTCGCGAGGAGTGGACGGCTCAAACATTTTTTTAGTTTCAGCAGATTTATCAAGCGCCCTTATTTCAGTTTTCATTTCTTGTTCTAATTGTCTAACTCTTGCTTTTGCCGCTAAATCTTCTATGCCTGATTTAGATTTTGTTTTAACTGAAGATTTGGAATGCGCTTTGGACTGCCGAGATGTTTTTTTCGATATTTGAGTTTCCGCACTTTTTTCAGATTTTACAGCCGCTGTTTTTTTATTAGAAGCGCTTGCTTTGGATTTTAACTGTTTTTTCGGTTCGTTTTCTATCTTCTTTTCAATTTTTGGTAGTGGTATTTCTATTTGTTTAGCGCTTTTATCTACATATGCAAAAAATTCAGGTTCAGAATATAAATCATCAAACTCTAATATTTCGCGCTGGCTTCTCTTTTTGTATTGTTCAAATGCTTCGCGCGCTTTTACTACAATATCATCAATTATAATATATTTTTGAATTTCTTTAGTAGAAACAATATTTTTATTTTTAATAAACCAATTATAACGATATTCGTCTTTTTCAGCATTAGTCAACCGCGTCCAATTATCCGCAAGCGTTATATCTATTTTTCTGTCATACGGCGGTAATAAATTAAAAACATAACGAAGCGATAATTCAACCGGCTCTAATTTTTCTGCTGTTTCTTTACGTAATAGATAAGTCAAAATCTGCTGGCGCGATAAGTTCGATATTATTTCATTTCTAAAATATTCGCTGCGTTCTTCTTCATTAGTAATTTTTAAATCTTCCGCAATTAAAACAAAAGCGCTAAAAAACAAACTAACAATCACAATAAAAAAAATTATTATTTTTTTAAATTTCATAACTATTAAACCCCTGAAATAAAAAAACTATTTTATAACTGTTCAAAGTTTTTATTATAACATATTTTCATTATTAAAGCAAGCAAAAAATTTTTTTTAAAAAAAATATTAATTTCAAATAAAAAACTTGACAATTTTAATAATATAAATATAATTTTATCATTTTAAATATAGAGTTAAAGAGGCAAAGGAGGAAAAAATGGCAATAAATTTAAAAATATTAGTTGTTGATGACGAACAGGCAGTACAATTATATTTTAAAAAATTATTAATAGAACAGGGGTGGGAAGTAACTTCTGCAATGAATATAGATGATGCTATTATTAAAGTCAAATCTGAAAAATTTCATATTATATTTTTAGATTTAATAATGCCAGGAAAAAGCGGAGAGGAAGGAATAACAGAATTAAAACGCTATAATCCAAAAGCGGCTATCGTAATAATTACTGGTTATCCATCAGTAGAAAGCGCTGTGAATACTTTAAAATTAGGTGCGGAAGATTATATAAAAAAACCATTTGATAATCAAGGAATTATTGATTTAATAAATAAAATTGCGCGTAAAAATAATTTACTAACAGATATAGACGACTACATTGCAGAAACAGTAGGCGGCAGATTAAAAAAATTAAGAAAATCTCAAAAAATGACACTAAAAGATTTATCTGATAAAATAGATTTATCAATAAGTTTATGTTCGCAAATAGAAAACGGAAAGGTTATGCCGTCGCTTTTAACTTTATACAAAATATGTAAGGGCTTAAATACTAAATTAGAAGAAATAACAAGAGATATATAAAAACAATGTCCAATCAGTCAACAATATTAATAGTAGATAACGAACAGGAAATATTAGATTTAGTAAAAATCGGTTTAAATATCGAGGGCTTTTCTGTAATAGAATCCACCTTTGCAAAAGACGCGTTAAAAAAACTAAAAGAAAATGCTAATAAAATCAATCTGATTTTATTGGACATTATGATGGAAGAATTGGACGGGATAGAAACATTAAAAATCATCCGTCAAAATCCTGATTACAATCATATTCCTGTTTTAATGCTTACTGCTCGGCCGGAAGATGACAGTTTGCAAGAAGCATTCAATTACGGCGCTGACGATTATATAACAAAACCTTTTACTTTTGACATATTAATAGCGCGTATAAAAAAAGCGCTTAATCAATATCAAAAAACGCACGAAACAGAAATTGAAATTCAAAAATTAAATGAACTCAAACGAAATATAGAATTAATTTTAGAAAATGCAAGTTTTGGTGTTGTGTTTTATTCAATAAGTGGAAAATTATTGTTCTGCAATAAATACATAAAAGAAAACTTCATTCTTGAAAAATCGACAAATATTGACAATCTCAATATTTCAGATTTAATAAAAATAACTTGTTTGCCTCAACCGAAATTATTAAATAAAAACATAGAAGAAAAAATTAATTATACGCATCTACTAACAAATATCAAAAGCGAAAAACTTTTCTTTTACACAGAAGAATATCAGGTAATAGAAGAAAATAAAATATTAGGAATTGTCCAAACATTTGTTGATATTACCGAATACAAAAAAGTCGAAGAAATGCTGGTGCATAGCGATAAATTATCGTCAATAGGAAGATTAGCAGCAAGTTTAGCGCATGAAATCAATAACCCGTTAACGCTATTGTCCGGCTTAATACAAATGATGAATACAAATAAAAAAATGCCTAAAGAATTTAAAGAAGATATAAATACAATGCTGGATATAACCAATAGAATAAAAAATCTTATTGAAAAAATGTTAATATTATCAAGAAAAAAACCCATTATTGAAGACATAAAAAAAATCGATATAATAGAATTAATACAAGAATCAATAAAACTTGTTGATTATAAATTGAAAAACTCAAATATTCGTATTGACTGTGAATATAATCCTAATGATAGTTTTTTAGCGAATGTCTCAAAGTGGAGTATTCTCCATTGTTTCGTAAATATTTTATTAAATGCAATAGATGCCTCTACCAACTGCGGCGATAAAATAATAATCAAAATCCAAAAAGAAAATAATTATATAATCATCGAATTTATTGATTTTGGTATAGGAATAAAAGAATCAGACAAACCAAATTTATTCAAGCCATTTTTTACCACAAAACCTGACGGCGAAGGCAATGGTCTGGGTTTGTATATAGTAAAATCTATATTAGATCTTTATAATGCTAAAATAGAAATTAATAATGCCGCTGACCATCAAGGCGCGGAAGTTATAATTAAATTAAAAAGCGCAGATTAATTATTTTTTTTTTAAAAACTATAAAACAACGCGGTAAGAAAATAATCCATAATAAAAATTAATATGCAACTTGTTACTACTGATATTAGCGCGCTTTTTCCTACACCAGTAGCGCCGCCTTTTGTAGTAAAACCGCAATAGCAGCCAATCATTGCAATAATCACGGCAAAAAAATATGATTTTGCTATTCCAGACAGCACATCTGAAATTTTTACTATATAAATCGTTCTGTCAATAAAAAGCGCGCTGTCAATATCTAATTTTACAACGCTGACAAGATAAGCACCTAAATAACCAATAGCATCAGCAAATATAGTAAGCAGAGGCAGCATAATAACAGTAGCAATCAACCGCGGCACTATTAAATAATGTATTGGATTAACAGCCAAGGTCTCAAGCGCGTCTATTTGTTCGGTCACTCGCATACTGCCGATTTCCGCTGTAATTCCGGCGCTCACTCTTCCTGCGACCATAAGCGCTGTAAATACAGGCGCTAATTCTCGCGCTAATGCGAGCGCGGTAATTCCGCCGACATATATTTCAGCGCCAAATTGCCTCAATTGTATAGTAACCTGATAAGCCATTACCATTCCAGAAAAAAAACCGGTAATCAAAACTATTGGTATTGATTTTACACCGAGTATCATCATTTGTTCGACAAGTAAATTAAATCTGTATGGCCGAACAAAAATCAAACGCAATGTTTTAAAAAATAAAACCGCAAATTCGCCGATATTCCCTAAAAACAAAAGAAAAGTATTAATTATCCTCAAATTCATCAAATCGTTCATCTGCATAATTTTCAAAACTCATAAATTTATCAATAAATGTAAGATAAAATTTTCCAAGCGGGCCATTTCGATGTTTGCTGATATTTATTTCAGCTACGCCTTTAAATTCAGAATCCGGATTATATTTTTCATCGCGATAAACGAACATAACTAAATCCGCATCTTGTTCAATTGCGCCAGATTCGCGCAAATCTGATAATTGCGGGCGCTTATCTGGTCGATTTTCCAATTGTCTGCTCAATTGCGAAAGCACCATAACAGGAATATTCAATTCCCGCGCTATCCCCTTAAGCGCGCGCGATATTTCTGATACTTCCTGCTGTCTGTTCTCTATTCTACCTATTTTCAATTTCATCAACTGCAAATAGTCAATTACCACAAAACCGATATTTGCTTCTTTTTTCAATCTTCGTAATTTGCTTAAAACAGAGACTGGATCAATACCATAAGTATTATCAATATAAATCGGCGTTTCAGACAATAATTCAGAAGCTGTAATAATCCGCGCCCAATCCGCTTCATCTAAAAAACCAGTGCGCAATTTATCTTGCGGCACTTTCGCAGTAGTAGATATTAATCGCGATACTATTTGTTCAGCGGACATTTCCAAACTAAAAATAGCAGTCGGCACCTTATGTTTATACGCAGCATTAAACGCTATATTTAAAGCCAGACTTGTCTTTCCCATTGACGGACGCGCCGCTAAAATTATTAAATCAGATTTTTGAAAACCAGAAGTAATAGCATCAAGTTTGGTATAGCCTGACGGCACGCCGGGCACTGCTTCTTTTGATTTATGCAGCGCTTCAACATTTTTCAAAATATTGCCCACTATCTCGCCTATATGTTTGAAACCGCCTTCTATTGTCTCGTCGCTTAATTCAAAAATACTGCGTTCAGCAGTCAATAAAATATCATTAGCTGATTTACTATCATCGTAACTTTCTTTTAATATTTCATTTGCTTTATTTATTAATGTCCGCAAAATATATTTTTCTTTTATGATTTTGGCATAGTATTCTGCATTGCTGTAATTTGATACCTTTTCTATTAATTCAGCGATATATACAGGTCCTCCGACCTGTTCTAATATTTTATCTTTATTCAATTGATTTATTAATGTAACCGCATCTATCGGCACATTTTGTTCATATAATTTCAAAAATGCAGAATATATTTTCTTATTGGCAGTATTATAAAAATAAACTTCGGATTTCAATAAATCTCGAACAATATGCATACATTCAGGATTAAATAAAATTGCGCCTAATAATGATTGTTCCGCTTCTAAATTATGAGGCGGCAACATAGAAGTATTCAACTCGTTCATAGATTTTTCTCTCTTATTGTAAGTAAATTAAATATTCAGTTTAAAAAATTTTTGTATTTAATAATGAGTCAATTGCTTGGCGTTTATCGTGTGCTTCAAATACTGCACTGCCTGCCACTAAAATTTCAGCGCCTGCTTTAATCAATAATGGCGCCGTGTCAACATTAACGCCGCCATCTACTTGAATAAGATATTGATAATTATTTTTTATTTTTTGTTCTTTTAAATATTCAATTTTTTTTAATGCTGAATAAATAAATTTCTGCCCACCAAACCCTGGATAAACAGACATTATCAATATCAAATCAGCAGATTCAAACGAACAATCCAGAAGTTTTACATCAGTATCTGGATTAATAGAAATACCTGCTTTTTTGCCGTATTTCTTTATCCGCTCAATTAACAAATTAGGATTAATAGTAACTTCTCGATGAAAAGTTATTATATCAGATCCGGCATTTATAAATGGCTCGATAAATTCAGCAGGATTAGTAATCATAAGATGAGTATCCAGCATTAAATCAGGATATTCTTTTCTTAATGATTTAACAATCGGAACGCCGATAGATAAATTAGGGACAAAATGTCCATCCATCACATCAATATGTAGATATTTAAATTTATCTTTGATTTCATTTATTTCATCATTCAATTTTCCGAAATTCGCTGATAAAATTGACGGCGCTATTTCTACTAATAACTTGCTAGACATCGCTTGCAAATCCTATTTAACTGCTTATTACGCGTTTTATTATATTGATTACATTATTTTCTTCAAACGGCTTTAATATAAAATCTTTCGCGCCTGACTTAATTGCCTCTAATACTTGGTCCTTTTGACCTAATGCACTAATGATTATAATTTTTGCTTTTGGATCTTTTGCTTTTATCATTTTTAATGCGTCTATTCCGCTGCATTCCGGCATTGATATATCCATAGTAACAACATCCGGCTTTAATTCGTTATACATTTTATCCGCTTCAAAACCGTTTTTCGCTTCGCCCACTATCTCAAA
>JAKPEO010000041.1 GCA_029551925.1 bacterium | reverse complement strand
ACTCAATTAAAAAGAATAATAAAACCGGCGCCAGATAAATCTTATTCTGATTATTTAAAAAATCGGTTTGGAATATATATTTACAATCTTGTATTTGGTCCGTATGCTACTAAAATTTGGGGAGATGCAGATCTGCTCGATGCAATGGTGGCAAAGCGAAGAGTGGTAATTCCAAATTTATTAGAGATGATAAAACAAATGCTTTTAAAACAAAAATCAAATAAGATTATCAGCGCCGATGAATTTTATTATCCCCAAAACGGCGTAGGTATGCTAATTGATAAAATGCTTAATAAAATTAAAAATAATTGCGGAGAAATACATTATTCTCATAAACTTACTTCTTTTCAAACAAACGGAAAATATATTAATCGCATATTTTTTTCAAATGGAAAACAAATCGAACTTTCAGAAAACGATATTTTAATAAATACCTCTCTTTTAACAGAATTTGTTAATATTTGTCAAAATCTTGATAGTTCGATAAATTCAGCGTCAAGAAAACTTAAATTAAATGATTTGATTTTATTTTATCTGATAATCGACAAACCGCAAATCAGCGATGATAACTGGTTATTTTTCCCTGAAAAAGAATGCCCGTTTAATAGAATATTTGAACAAAAAAACTTCAGTAAGTATATGCTGCCTGAAAATATTACTTCTCTGACTCTTGAAATAACTTGTTCATCTGAAAAAGATGAAATTTGGAAAACTAACGATGAAAAAATATTTGAACTAATTATGCCGCATATTGAAAAAACAGGATTGGTAAAACGCCAAGAGATTATGAAGTATTTTTCAAAAAGATTGCTTAATGTATATCCAATTTATCATATTAATTATGAAAATGATTTAAACAAAATTTTGGATTATCTTGATAAGCTAAATAATGTTTATTCTATTGGCAGAAATGGCTTATTTAATTATGTCGGTATGATGGACTCCATAGATATGGGCTTTCAGACAGCTGAGTATATAACTAAAAAAAATCAATTAGGCGCTTGGTCTGAATTTAGAAAAAAATTTTATAATTATATCGTTA
>JAKPEO010000035.1 GCA_029551925.1 bacterium | reverse complement strand
CAATTGACAAACCACAAAAAATTCGGAGAAAATATCGCAGTGCTTGCAGGCGATGCATTATTAACGCACGCTTTTTATATAATCAGCAAATATTCAGAGCCGCAATTTACCGCAAAACTCGTAGAATTATTATCTTATTATTCTGGAATTGACGGGATGCTCGGCGGTCAAGTGTTAGATGTAATAAACGAAAATAAAGAAATAGATAATATCGAAATAGTGCAGAACATTCATTTAAAGAAAACGGCGGCATTAATAAAATGCTCGATTTTACTTGGCGCTGTTTGCGGATACGCAGATAAAAAAACATTGAAAATTTTAGAAAATTTTGGCGAGAATATCGGGCTCGCTTTTCAGATTGTCGATGATATTTTAGATTTAACTGAGACAACTGAACAATTAGGCAAACCGGCAGGCAGCGATTTAAAGAAAAAAAAATCTACTTATCCTGCTATTATAGGCATAGAAAATTCTAAAAAATTAGCGTATGAATTATTAGAAAAATCAAAAAAATTATTAACAAAACTTGAATTCAATACTGAATTATTAGCGCAAATTGCTGAATTATTAGTTAATCGCAATAAATAAATTATCAAGGATAAAAAATCAAATGAAATATTTACAAAATATCCAATCGCCGAGTGATTTGAAAAAATTAAAAATTGAAGAATTAGAAATTTTAGCAGATGAAATTCGGCAGATGATAATCGAAACAACCTCGAAAAACGGCGGACATTTAGCTGCGAGTCTCGGCTGCGTAGAATTAGCTATTGCTCTGCATTATGTCTTAAACGCAAATGAAGATTATCTTATCTGGGATGTAGGGCATCAAGCGTATGCTCATAAAATATTAACTGGCAGAGCAGGAAATTTTCATACACTTCGTAAATTCAAAGGAATCTCCGGTTTTCCTAATCGTCAAGAAAGTAAATACGATATTTTTACAGTAGGACACAGCAGCACATCAATCGCGCTTGCGTTGGGATTGGCAAAAGCGCGGGATTTGCAAAATAAAAATTCCAGAATAGTAGCAGTGATTGGCGACGGAGCGTTGACTTCTGGTCTTGCGCTTGAAGGTTTGAATAATGCGGCAAATATCAAGACCAAGACGCGAATGACTGTTATTCTTAATGATAATGAAATGTCTATTGCTCCGAATGTCGGCGCTATATCGCAATATCTAAATAAACTCATTGCAAATCCAAGATATAATAAATATAAAGAACAATTAGAAGAGGCATTATACAATCTGCCGCGTATTGGCAAAATAACAAAAATAATTTCAAAAAAAATTCAAGAAAGTATCAAAAACTTGGTAGTGCCGAAAATTATATTTGAAGAATTTGGTTTTAGATATTTCGGGCCTATTGACGGGCATAATTTGAATGATATGATAAATTTATTTGACAAAATATTGTATTACAGCGGTCCGAAATTAATACATATTCGCACAACCAAAGGCAAGGGCTATAAATACGCAGAAGAAAATCCGTCATATTATCACGGATTAGGACCATTTGATATAGATACGGGAAAATTAAAAAGCAACGCGAAAATTTCATTTACTGATGTTTTTGGACAAACAATAATAAATCTTGCAGAACGCAATCCCAAAATTTTTGCGATTACTGCCGCTATGCCTGATGGCACAGGTTTAACCGAATTTTCTCAAAAATTTCCTGATAGATTTTTTGATGTTGGCATCACAGAAGATTTTGCCGTGACTTTTGCCGCTGGTTTAGCGGCTGGCGGTAAAAAGCCGATAATAGCAATATACTCAACATTTTTACAGCGCAGTATTGACCAAATATATCATGATGTAGCATTGCAGCGCGATATTTATCCTATATTCGCAATTGACCGAGCTGGTATAGTAGGCGCTGATGGACCTACGCATCACGGAACGCTTGATTTGACTTATTTATTAATGATACCTAATATAGTAATTATGGCGCCAGCTGACGAATACGATATGGTCGCTATGTTCAAACTTGCGGCTACGCTTGATATGCCGTGCGCAATACGCTATCCGCGCGCTAATATTGAAGGCAATAAAATTCCGACGCTCGATGAAGCGCAAGATTTAGAATTCGGCGCGCCGCAAATTTTAAATACCGGCGATAAAGCATTAATTTTATGCGTAGGACCTGTGGCAAGACGCGCGGCAAAAATTATCTCTGAAAAAAATATATCTGCAACTGTTGTGAATATTAGATTTGTCAAACCGCTAAACGAACAATTTTTAAAAACTGAAATACCAAAATACGACAAAATTATCACAATCGAAGAAAATACAATAATCGGCGGATTTGGCGCTTATATTAATAATTTCATTAATGCCAACAAATTTTTCGGCAAACAAATTTTA
Source organism: bacterium (assembly GCA_029551925.1). GTDB lineage: Bacteria > JAGOBX01 > JAGOBX01 > JAGOBX01 > JAGOBX01 > JAKPEO01. Next base: position 6,942 of record JAKPEO010000035.1, on the reverse strand, counting down.
AATATTGGTATTCCAGACAGATTTATTGACGCGGGCGAAATTAACGAAGTATATACTACTTTTGAATTTGATAATGATGCGTTATTCAGAAGAATAACTGATTTTTTAAAATAAAAAAATTATTTTTTCTTACAAACTAAACGAATAGTATCGCCGTTTTTATTTAGAGAAAGAACAATAATTTGATATATCAAAAACGGCATACTTATTAAAATAATAAATAATTCTCTATAAAATATTTTTGAAAACAGCATTTTCGATAGTTTCATTTTTAAGATTTTATTAAACAAAATATTCATTTCAGAATGCCAAAGATTCAGCCAAGATTGAATAACATTAAATATTGTAAATTCTAAAGAAAAATACCTTTCATTTATAATTTCAAAATTATTTTCATTTAAAAATTTTTTTAGAAAATTTATATCAAAATGATAAAGATGATGCGGTATATCAAGAGCAAACCAGCGCGAGCCGTAAAATATTCTATATTTATGTTCAAAATTCGGAACTTCTAAAATAAATACTCCGTCATCTTTCAAAAGTTTATTTATTTTTCTAATGTATTCAAATGGATTTGTAATATGTTCAAGTATATGAAAAGTTGTAATAACATCGAATTTTTCAGAGCCAAAATCAATATCAAGAAAATCTTTGGGATAAACATCAATATCGTATTTTTTCTTAATATAATTCACAGTTTTTTTATTTATTTGAGTGCCTGAAACTCGCCAGCCGCGCTTTTTGAATAAATTTAAAAATACGCCTCTGTCAGTTGCAATATCAAATATACTTTTTGGCGAAGTTTTTTGATTGACAAATTTCAATACAAATTTATAGCGAAATTTTCTGAAAAGTTTGACAAAAAATTCAAACACAGAATTGAATCTTCTGCCTTCTTCATTATAAAAATCATCATAATTTTCTGGATTATAAAAAAATAATTTATTATAATAAACTAATTCACAATTTTCGCATTTATAAAGCACGCCATCCCATTTCGGATAGCCGTGAATAATTATATAACGCGCAGCGCTTTTGCAGTGCGGACAGGATTCAATCAATTTTGATTCTCGTTTTAATTCTACATTTTTATCTAAAAAATCAAATTGTGAAAATTCTACTAATTCAAGATTAAACAAAAATCTTTTAATTAATAATATTAATATTTCTATTCCGTATTTGCAGCTGCGCATAAAATTAATACTTGATGCATCGATGAAATACTTTGTTTCTACTGGGACCTCTTTAAATCGCGCTTTGACAAATAGCAATTGGATAATAATTTCATTATCAAAAACAAAATCTTCGGAATTAGTCCAATATGGAATTTTCTTTAAAATTTCAGCAGAGAATGCGCGATAGCCAGTATGAAATTCGCTGAAATAAGTGCCGAGACATTTATTTTCTATAAAAGTTAAAAGTTTATTAAAAACAAATTTATAGAAAGGCATATCGTCTTGAAGTGGTCCGCTTTTTATAGGATCATATAAAAATCTATTCGCAAGAACCATATCTGCTTTGTTTTTTTTAATCGGCAAAATTAATTGATTTATTATTGTCGGGTCATATTGATTATCAGGATGAAGCATAACAATAATATCTGCGCCTTTTTGCAAACAATAATTATAACAAGTTTTTTGATTACCGCCGTATCCGCGATTACGACTGTGCATAATGACAGTTATCGGCAATTGCTTCGCTATCTCCACAGTATTGTCTTTACTAAAATCATCTACTAATACAATTTCGTCTATTGATTCTTTTGGAATTAAATGATATGTATCTTCTAATGTTTTTGCGGCGTTATACGCCGGCATTACTACAAATACTTTCATAATCTAATAAAAACAACTTGTTTAAAAATTAAATTTATTTTATAATTATTTGCCCAAAAGTCAATTATTAAGAACTAAGATATGAGAAAAAAAATTTTATTTATTATTTCTGCTGTTTTTTTAAGTTTTATTTGCTTATATCAAATCGCTAATATTCCCGGACTTAATGGGGATGCAGCGTGGTTTATGAGTAAAACGCTTGATATTAAAGCGCACGGACTTTTCAAAAATATCAGCGGAATGGGCAATTACACCGGCGTACTGCATCCATATTTAATGTATCTTACAAATTTAATTTTTTCTGATTTGGTGGCGGCTGGAAGAATATTAAATTTATTTAGCGTAATTTTGATCATTTTTTTGATAATAAAATTACTGAAAAATCAAATCGGCGAAAATAATATAATTTTACTGATTTTATTATTTACATTAAATCCCTTTAATTTCGGTTTTTTTCGTATCGCCTGGCCGCATTCATTACTACCGTTATTTTCAATACTCGGAATATTTTTATTTTTAAAATATATCCGAACGCAAAAAGTAATATTTATTATTTATACCTTAATAATCGCCGGGCTCGGCACTCAATTACATCCTGTAATGTTCTTGCAAGTAATTTTCTATATTTTCTATATTTTGATTTATCAGCGGCCGCTCGCAAAAAAAATAATATTCAGTAAAACATTTATAATACTCGCAATTTGTTTTGTAATCGGCAGTTTTTCCGTTATTATTTTCAATACAGCGGCAGTTAAAAGATTATTTTCTATACATTTCAATACAATCGTTAATTTCGGTTTTTTTAAAGTATTCAATACTCTATTATTTAGATTTATCGACTATACCAAAATTTTCCTTTATAATTTTACAGGGCTGCGTGCTCTTCAATATTTCAGCGGCATAATTTTTGAAAATATTTTTATAACATCTATATTGCTTATATTTTCAATATTGCTTTTGCTTTCAGCATTCAAAAATTGCCTTGCTAAAAATAATATATTAACCAATATTTTCGGTATGCACACACTATTTTTCTTTTTTGTCATTCCATTTTTTCTTGAATTTGGCGGGTTTAATATGCACAAATTTCGGTTAGGCGAAGAGCGGATTTTTTTGATAATTACTCCAACAATTTTTATTAATTTTATTTTAGTAATAAACAATTTAAAAAATACAATCAAAAAAATTTTCTATTCATTCACTATCCTAATAATCGCAGTCAATATATTCAATATATCATATAATTATTTTTACAATTTCAAAACAACAGGTGGAAACGGCGAATATTGTTATTATATCAATCAGCGCGATATAAAATTAATTGCCGCGGAATTTATCTCTACAAAATTTTCTGATACAGACACATTAATTTTTGTTCAAGATTATTGGCTCTACTGGCCGCTAAAAATATATTTGCATAATTCCAACTTTGAAATTTACTATGCGCCGAAATGTAAAATACCGCGCGAGGGCTTTCCAAAAATAAATGATTTCACTGAACTTTACGATACTTACAAAAATAGAAATTTAATATTTGTATTCTGGTATAATTATAATGATCTGCCAATCGCAGAAGAAATACAAAAATTAAAGTTAATAAATACCATAGAAAAAACAGATAAATTCAAAGCGCTTTATATTTTTCAAAAAAATTAAGATTAGATTATTCGATTTTTCAAATATTTATCAAGAGCAATACTTAAAATCAAAAACAAAAAATTAGTGATATTAGTCGCGACAAAAGGCGACAATATCTCGCGATGCCCTAATGTCACGCAAATATAAGTAGCAATCCAGAAACAAAAAAAAATCATCAAACTCAAGCCAAACCCAAAAGCAATATTATTTTTAGATGAATGTATAGCAATCGGCAAAGCAAAAAGCACTAATATCAAATTGCTAAATGGAAATGAAAACATATAATATAAATCAGTCAAAATCCAGTTTTCTGAAAATCCGCGTTTTTTCATAATTGCGCGATAACTCTGCAATTCTTTATATGTCATTTCATCTTTATCTTTTATTTGAAAATCATTTAAAATAAAAATATCGTGCGGAGTATCGGTAAATCCGCATTCCTGCGTTAAATTGAAGATTTCAAATTTTTCGCTCGGCTGCTCTACATCGTCAATCCATTTTCTTTTAATCACATCAAACATAATCCAACTATTATTTTGATACACGCATAATTTAGCGTCTATCCGTTCCAAAATTTTTGCAGCTGAAATTTTTGTTATTGTAATATTTTCAAATTTATTAGTATTATAATCAAAAAGATCCGCTGACAGCGAATAATTATTAGTAAAATTCAAAAACACATCATAAATAATTTTTGGATTTTGTTTTTTTAATTTTATATCGTAATTTTTTATATTGCGTGCGCGATGCTTATGTTTCGGCACATAGTCTATGCTCAAATAAATCGAGAGCGCAACTAAAATTATCGAAAAAATAATAATTGTTCTAAAAATAAACGACGGCGCAATGCCGCAAGCGCGCAGCGCAATTAATTCATTATGTTTCATTAATAATCCGACAGAAATAAACACGGTCAATAAATTAGAAATCGGTAATATATATTTCACAAAATAAAAAGGGATGATATTTTCAAAATAACTCAACATAATTTTTAAATCAATAGAATTCGCAATTGCTGTTTTAGAAATATCAAACATATCGCCGACTACAAAAAAAATTAAAAACACTAATGACACTAAAACAAAAATCGGCAAATATATTGAAAAAATATATCTATCTATTATTTTCATTTTTAATATTAAACTCAAAATGCTTGAAATTGTAATCTTTACGGAGTTGCGGGAAATCAGTGCGATAATGAGCGCCGCGACTTTCATCGCGCAATAACGCAGCGCGCACAATTAGTTCCGCAAGTATAATTTGATTTTGCAATTCATAGCCGCTAATCTCATTAAATTCATTATTCAGCAAAAATTCCTTCCATTTACAAATTGTAATTAACGCTTCGTTTAATTGCGCGTCATTTCTGAATATTCCTACTTTACGCCACATTAAACTTTTAATAGAATTTTTTGCATCGTCAATATTATAGACCGCGATTTTTTTTAGCGGCGTTTTTGCAAAATCTAAATTATACAAATTAACAGTTGACCAATTAAATGTCTCTACTGCTTGCAGACCGGCGCGATAACCGAATACCAATCCTTCGAGTAGCGAATTACTCGCTAATCTATTTGCTCCGTGCGTTCCAACGCAAGCGCATTCTCCGCACGCTAATAAATCTTCAATATCAGTTTCACAAAATAAATTTGTCTTTATACCGCCCATAAAATAATGCTCCGCCGGCCGCACAGGAATATAATCTTTTCTAATATCAATGCCATAATGCAAACAATTATTCATAATATTCGGAAAACGCGTCTCAATTAATTTTTCAGATAAATGCGTTAAATCAAGATAAACATTAGCGCTGTCAGTATTAATCATCTCCTGCGAAATAGCGCGGCTCACTATATCGCGCGCCGCTAATTCGCCAGCAGAATGATATTTAAACATAAATCGCTCTTTATTTTTATTTATTAAATATCCGCCTTCGCCCCGCACCGATTCAGAAATCAAAAAACGCGGCGCGCCAGCATAATAAAATGTCGTGGGATGAAATTGTATAAATTCCAAATCAACTAATGTCGCGCCGCAGCGATAAGCCATTGCAATTGTATCGCCTGTAATTTCTTCGGGATTGGTCGTTTCTCGATACAACTGCCCGATACCGCCGCCAGCTAAAATCGTTTTTTGCGAATGGATAAAAATATATTGCCCCGTATTGTCATCATAGCAAATACAGCCGACACATTTTTGGTCAATCGCCACTAAATCAATAGCGAATATATGTTCTTTAACAAATATATTTTCATACTGCCGCATTTTTTTTATCAACCCAAATTCTATTTCACGGCCAGTTGCGTCGCCGCTGCAATGCAAAATACGATTTGCGTTGTGCGCGGCTTCTTTTGTAAAATGCAATTTTTTTGTCTCGTTAATTTTATCAAATTCTATGCCCCAATTAATCAAATCTATTATGCGCTCGCTGCCTTCTTTAACTAAAATTTCTACCGCTGATTTATTGCATAAATCGGCGCCTGCGTTCAGCGTGTCTGTTATATGCTTATCAAATGAATCATCTGGATTATCAGGATACACGACAGCGATGCCGCCTTGCGCATGCGGAGTGCTACCTGAATTTAATTTTGTTTTTGATATTAATGTGATTTGTCTTTTTTTTTCAGCAGCTGCTACCGCGGCAGTTAATCCTGCGATACCGCTACCGATTATTAATATTTCAGTATCGTATCTTAATAATTCCGCAATCTTATATTTTTTTAAATACATATTTTTATTCCATCAATAGTTTTTTATAAATTGAATAATCTTCATCTGTAAAGCAGCAGAATATAACCTCTAAATTTTTTATATTATGATTATTCAAATATTTTTTTACTTCTGACACCGCTATTTGCGCCGCTTCCTTTTTTGGAAATTTATATACGCCTGTGCTTATACAGGGAAATGCTATTGATTTTATTTTATTGTCAATTGCTAATTTTAAACAGTTTTGATAGCATTGAGCAAGCAGTTCCGCTTCATTATATTTGCCGCCGCGCCAAACAGGACCGACTGTATGAATCACATATTTTGCCGATAAATTATAACCCTTTGTAATTTTTGCTTCGCCTGTTTTGCAGCCGCCTAGTTTTTTGCATTCTTTTAATAATTCTGCGCCTGCTGCGCGATGTATAGCGCCGTCAACACCGCCGCCGCCTAATAAACTATTGTTCGCGGCATTAACAATCGCTTCAACTTCAAGTTTTGTAATATCGTTTTGAATTAATGATATGTTTAGTTGCATTTATTATCACTTAAAAATTTTTAGAACTTTATTTTCGATATTTTGCCATATTCCAATAATCATTTCATTAATTTTAGTAATCCATCTCTTTAAAAAATATATGCAAAATGCCACAATAAAAGTTATAATAACAGAGCCAATTATATCAAAAGGAAAATGCAATCCGCAAACTATTCGAGCGATCCCGCTCAATAATCCCAAAACAAAAAAAAACAATCCTAT
>JAKPEO010000033.1 GCA_029551925.1 bacterium | reverse complement strand
ACTGCCATAACCGCACATCTTTTTGATTTTTATTGAGCCATCTATTAGTTTTAGCTGAACCGATATGTATGGCGATTTTGTTTTTATTTGAATAATTTTTTAAAAAGTTCAATACTCTGATTTTTTCATCAGCGCTCGGATAAATTTCATATCTGTATTTTTTTAAATTATTAGTCAATGTCGTTAATATAATATAATTAATATCATAAATATTTTTTATATTTTGAGCATTACTAATGCTGATAGTATTGAAAAAATCCAGATATTTTTCATAATTTAATTTTTTTGCTTGATTAAGAATTTTGGTATTTGTTTCAAAATTTACCACCAAATCATAACTAATATTTTTTAGTTTTTTGAATAACCACCACATCATCAAAAAATTATGATAATGTTTAATTGTATAAATTTTTTTTATGAACGGATTATTGATAAATAGCGGCGCGCTTAAATTAGAGGTGAAAATATCAATTTCAAAATCTAAATCATTAAGAGTATGAATAATTGGAGTGATTCTCAAACAGTCACCGATTGCGCCAACTTTAATTACCAAACATTTTTTCATAAAAAACAAATAATCTAAAAAAAATAAATGTTCGAATTTTATAAATTTAAAATAAATAATGCAAGAAAAATATTATTAGTTTTTACGGCTGGCATTCACTTCATATTTTTTTATAAAAAACTTGACTTTAATTTAAAATAAAAGTAAAATTCATCACGGTAATAATTAATATAATTTTTTTTGCGATTATGGAAATTGCATATTAATTTTTTTTATCAAAAATAAAAAAAATAGGTGGATAAGCGATTTCTGTTATTATAAAAAAAAATATATAAAAAAAATGGTAAAAAATTAAATAATGAAATTTTAAAATTTAATTTTAGTATTTTTTTAGAAAAAAGATGTTTATGTGTTTATGGAGGTTTTTTTGTTATGAATTTAAAATTAAAAGGTAAATTAATAGGCGGATTTTTAGTAGTTGCATTAATTACTTTAATTGTTGGATTAGTAGCAATTTATTCGTTTTATAAAATTAATCTATCTGTTATTGAAATAACGGAAGTAAGATTACCGTCTATAATCTATGCATTAGAAGCGGCAAAAAATTTCGAAAGTTTGAATATAGCGCAGAGGACATTGCTTAATTCTAATATATCGCGTAAAGAACGCGAAGAACAAGTTGAAAGATTTTATGAATATCGTCAAAAATATAGAGAAGCATGGGCAGAATTTCAAAAAATTCCAGCAACAGCAGAAGAACAAAAATTAATAGAAGAAATAAATAAAAATTTAACTGCTTGGCGTGCAAAAAACGATGAATTTATGGAATTGAATAAACAATATTTAGAAAATGATGTGATGAATGCGCCATTGCTTATGATGAATATTGAAAAATTTACAAAAGACCATTATATTTTAAAAACTAAAATATTAACTGCCTTGAATACTCGTCAAATATTTGATGGCGGCGAGGATGCCACTGCTTGTAATTTTGGTAAATGGTTAGCGAATTTTCAAACTACTAATCCGGCTATAAATGACGCATTAAAAAATATGCAAGCATCTCACAGTATCTTTCATAATAGCGTGCGTAAAATCAAAGAATATATAAAACGCGGAGCAACAGCAGAAGCGCAGGTTATATATAGAAATGAAATGGAACCAGCAGCAATTGAAGTATTTAAACAATTTGATATTTTATTAGAAGAAGCAAAAGAAACATTAGCAATGTATGATAAAATGAACGAATTAGCATTTGCTGATATACGACAATATTTTCTGAAAAATCGTGAATTAATGAATGATTTAATTAAGATTAATAAAGATATTGCAGACATCGAAAAAAATGATATACTTAATCTTATGGTTCGTTCTAAAATGGTGTCTATATTAGCAGTGATATTTGGAGTCGGAGCAGCATTATTATTGGGCTATGTAATTGCTATTGCTATTACCAAACCAATACTTCAGATAGTAGATAAAATGAGATTAGTAGCAGATGGCGATTTTAGCGTTAAATGCAGTATAAATTCTAAAGATGAGATGGGGGATTTAGTAAAAGCAATAAATAGCACGATTCAGAGATTAGCGGAATTAATAAAGAATGTTAAAGAATCAGCAGAGACCGTGCTTAATTCGAGCGATAAAGTAGAAGATAAAGTAAAGAGTATAGCATCATCATCAGAAGAAGCAGCTGCAAGCGTAGAAGAAACCTCGTCAACAATTGAAGAATTTTCGCAAACAACAGAACATATCAAAGAAAATATGGATAATCAAGCGGCGGCAGTGAGTCAGACCACTTCATCAGCAAATGAAATAGCGAGCGTTGTTAGAAATATTGCAAATTCGATTAGCGAGGTAAAAAATTCAGTAAATCAGACTTCGGCGGCAATTGAAGAAATGATGAAGAATATACACAGTATAACAAATAATGTGAATGTAGTAGATGAAAAAGCGAAAGAGAGCGGAGACGCTGCATTACAGGGCCGCGAAGCAGTGAAGAAATCTAATGAAGGTATTGTATCAGTTAAAAATAATATGGAGACATTAGTAGATGTCATCGGCGATTTAGGAAAACGCGCAGATACAATTGGCACTATAATAGAGACAATAGACGAAATATCAGAGCAGACGAATTTATTAGCATTGAATGCAGCGATAGAAGCAGCGCGCGCAGGTGAGCACGGCAAAGGTTTTGCAGTAGTAGCAGACGAAGTAAGGAAGTTAGCAGAACGCAGTAGTAAAGCCACAAAAGAAATAGCGCAAATTATAAAAGGTATTCAAGAAGAAACAGTGCGCGCTGTTAAATCAACAAATGAAGGTGCGAAATTAGCTGAGGACGGAGTAAAATTATCAGGAGAAGTAGCGGTTGCGCTTGATAATATAGCGTCAAAAGTAGAAGAGATGAGTATGCTTATCAAACAAGTGACAATAGCGATGAACGAACAAAACGAAGCGAGTTCGCAGATAGTGCGACAGATGGAAAAAGTCAATGGTTTGACAAATGAAGTAGCGACAGCGTCAGAGCAGCAGTCAAAAGGTATTGAAGAAATTGTGAAAGCGATGGAAAATGTTAGAAATTTAGCAGAGCAAGTAAAAACAGCAATGGCAGAGCAGACATCAGGCAGCAGACAAATAACAGCGGCAATAACAGAAATAAGTAATGGTGCGCAAATGAACTCTCAATCAGCGCAAGAGTTAGCAGCAGAAGCTGAAAATCTTAAAGGCATATCATTAAAATTAAGCGATATGGTAAAAATTTTCAAAGTGTGATTTATTGATATATATTTAGTTGTAACTTAAGTTTTAACTTAAAAAATAAATGTGAATATTTTTGAATAATAAAAAAACTGCGGAGTAGTTTAATAGAGTAATCGCCATTGGTGTAAAAAAACACTTTATAGAAAAAGATTAATCCCAACAATTCAAACCTTGTTGGGATTAAAAAAATAATTAGCAGCGTATTTTTAGTAAAAAAAACTATTTTTTTTTATTTTCAATCTTGTTTTTTTTAATAAAATGAAATAAAATTTTACTAATGTAAATTTTATAAAATTATATTGGGGGAAATGTGTTGTGGAAATAGTTGTATGTATCAAACAGGTTCCAGATACGACAGATATAAAAATAGATCCTGTATATAATACATTAGTCCGGTCTGGCGTGCCGAGTATAATTAATCCATACGATATGTATGCAATAGAAGAGGGATTGAGATTAAAAGAAAAATATGGCGGCAAAGTGACAGTAATATCAATGGGGCCGCCGCAAGTAGAGACGGCTTTTAAAGAAGCGATTTCATTAGGAGTAGATGAATGTATATTATTATCAGATAGAAGATTTGCAGGAGCTGATACATTAGCCACATCATATACATTAGCGGCAGGTATAAAGAAATTAGAAGATTGGGATTTAATAATTTGTGGGAAACAAGCTGCAGATGGCGATACTGCGCAGGTAGGTCCGGGAATAGCGGAATTTTTGCATATACCGCAAATAACATATGTCAAAAAAATTGAAAGTATTGATAATGAAAAAATGACGGCACAGCGTATGACTGATTATGGTTATGATGTTATAGAAGTAAAATTACCAGCATTAATAACAGTAGTAAAAGAAATCAACACACCGCGTTTGCCATCATTGCGTGGCAAAATGCGTGCAAAAAAATATCAGCATCAAGTATTGACAGCAGATGATATAGCACAGACAGAACCAAATAGATTAGGGTTAGATGGCTCACCTACAAAAGTCGTGCGAGTATTTACTCCGGAATTAAAAGGCGGCGGCGAGATAATAGAAGCAGATGCACAACAATCAGCAGATAAATTAATGAAAAAACTAAAAGATTTAAAAGTGATAAATTAATTGAAGTATGCGGATAGCAAATCGTCAAACATCGTCGTCATTATCAGATAATGGCTGGAAAGAGATGATAGAATTATATTTGTGGTATATGTTAGAGATTTTGTATAAAGAATTGCATAGATTAATAGATTACAGCAAGGGCTATAAATTTTTGGATAAGGAATTGCAGCAAATAGCGGGCAAATTACGCGGCAAACGGATAGCGGATATGCTGATAGAGGTATATTTAACGAGCGGCAAAAGTCAGTGGATATTATTGCACATAGAATTACAAGCGCAGAAGATTGCGAATTTTGCAGAGCGGATGTTTATATATAATTATAAGATTCGTGAGAGATACGGAAAAGATGTAATCAGCATAGCGATATTAATAGATAGAGATAGAAGTTGGCGGCCGAACATATATAGAGTAGAGTATCCTGGTTTCAAATTAGAGTTTGAATATAAATTAGTTAAGATAATAGATTATCAAGATAAGGTAGAGGAATTACTAAAAAGCGGCAATCCATTTGGAATAATAATAGCGAGTCAAATAAAGCGATTGGAAGCAGGTAATGATAAAAGTAAACAATACAAAATAAAGGTTGAGTTAGTAAAGAAGTTAAGAGATTTGGGATGTAAAAAAGAAGATATCAGGAACTTGAATAGATTTATAGATTGGATATTTATCTTGCCGCGAGAATTAGAAGAAAAATATATAAAAGAAATAGAAGAATACGAGGAGGTCAAAAAAATGCCGATAATGTTAACAGCGGAAAAATTAGGAATAGAAAAGGGAATAGAAAAAGGAATAGAAAAAGGCGTAGAAAAGGGCGTGTATTATACGGCATACAGGATGCGTGAAAAAGGAATAGATTTAGATACAATAGCAGAGATAACGGGATTATCGATTAGGAAGATAAAATCATTAAGTAAAAAAGATATAGAAAAAATAAAAATAAAATAATTTTTTAGTGGTAAAAAATTAATTTTTTTATAAAATAAAAAATATAATTTATGGAGTGATGAATAGTGAGTATTCAAGTAATAATAAGTAAATGCAAGGGCTGTGGATTATGCGTTAAGGTTTGTCCATTTAGCGCAATAACAATGGAAAATAAATTAGCGATAATAGACAAAGATAAATGTACATTATGCGGCGCGTGCGTAGAAAAATGTAATTTTGCTGCAATTGAAATAGAGCGTAAAGATACAGGTAAGACCGAAGATTTTAATACATATCGCGGAATAGGCGTAATAGTAGAAGTGATAAATGAAAAACTAAATAGCGCAAGTTTGGAAATGTTAGGCGCTGCTGTATGTTTAAATGAAAAATTAAAAGATAAAGTGATAGCATTTGTCGCTGGGAAAAATTGCAAGCAATTTGTAAACACATTATTTGAATATGGCGCAGATAAAGTGGTATTATATGAAAATGATGGGCTGCAATATTTGAACGACGAGATATTTTCAGAAATTTATCAATTAATGATAAAAAACCACAAACCGGAAATAGTATTGACAGCAGCGACAGCCTACGGGCGAGCAGTTGCGCCGCGTGTGGCTGTAATGCTGCGAACCGGGTTAACTGCTGATTGCACAGAATTGGAGATAGACATAGAAAAGCGTGAGTTAAAACAGACGCGTCCGGCTTTTGGCGGTAATATAATGGCAACGATAGTATGTCCAAACCACAGACCGCAGATGGCTACAGTTCGCGCAAAAGTAATGAAAAAAATCGAGCCGCGTAGCGGAATTCAAGGCGAACTAATAATAGAAAATTATAATTTTTCAGATTTTCAGAGCGGTATGAAAGTATTGCGCAGTGAATATGATACGAGTTCAAAAGTGAATATAACAGAAGCAGATATAATAGTAGCAGGCGGGCGTGGAATGAATAGCCCGGATAGTTTTAAAATGTTAGAGGAATTAGCGAATTTATTGAATGGCGCAGTTGGCGCGAGCCGCGCAGCGGTGGATGCAGGGTGGATAGATTATTCACATCAAGTAGGGCAGACTGGCAAAACTGTGCAACCAAAAATTTATATAGCATGTGGTATCTCAGGCGCAATACAGCATTTGGCTGGTATGAAGAGTTCTGATTATATAATAGCAATAAATAAAGATAAAAACGCTCCGATATTTTCTGTTGCTGATATTGGAATAGTAGGCGATGTATTTGAAATTATTCCGGAATTAATAAAAAATTTAAAAAAATAAAATAAAAGGAAGTGAAGAAGTTATTATGGTCAGACAATCAAAATATAAAGATTATTTAGTATTTAATATGCCTGAACGCTATGATTCAGAATTAGCGAATAGTTATAAAACTGAAATAAGTAAAATGATAAGCGCAGGTCAAAAAAAAATAATATTTGATTTTACAGAGACGAAAATAATAAACAGTCCTGAAATAGGATTATTAATATCAGTATTTAGGACATTAAAAGAGAAAAATGGAGATTTAATAATTGTCGGGTTATCTGAAAATTTGCAACAGATATTTAGTTTAACGAAATTAGACAAAATTTTCAAAATTTATCCGACAGTAGAAAGCATAATATAAATATTGATTGAGGGAATTAAAATTATGTATAAAATATTAGTGATAGATGATTCGCCGACGATGCGTAAGATGATACAAATGGCGTTAAAACCGTTAAATATAAAGATATTCGAAGCAAATAATGGTATAGAGGGGATAGAGATTATAAATCGTGAAAAAATAGATTTAGTAATGACAGATTTGAATATGCCGGAGATGAATGGTTTTGATTTTATAAGATATATGAAACAGAATGAAAATTACATAAATACTCCAACTATAATAATATCAACAGAAAAAAAACAGGAGTCATTAGATACAGCCAAAGAATTAGGAGTAACGCAATATATAGTCAAACCATTTAAATTACCGGAATTACAGCAGATAATAAAGCAAATATTAAATATTTAAAATTGAAAATAAGGGGCGATGTTTTGTGTCAATGGTAAATAATGAAATGTTACAAGATTTTTTTGAAGAAGCGCGCGAAATGTTAGAAGTATTAAATCAAGGGATATTGACATTAGAACAAAGCGGCGGCGGCGATATATCTATAGTAAATGAAATATTTCGCAGCGCCCATACTTTAAAAGGTATGTCCGGAATGATGGGTTTTAATAATATGAACCATCTCACTCACAAAATGGAAAATGTTTTAGATAAAGTGCGTAATGGTCAAATGATATTAGCGTCGGACCAAATAGATGTGTTATTTGAGTGTTTAGATAAGCTAAACCATATGCTTGCAGAAATAGCGAATAGTTCGTCAGATGAGAGCATAATTGTAAATGATACAATTGCAAAATTAGAAATGTTGATGAGCGGCACATACAGCGCAGAATCCGCAAAATCAGCGGCATCAGTTATGTCTTCGTCAAGTTCTGCAGATGTTGCGAACATAGAAAAAAAAAACGAATTTATAGATATAAATTATTTAAAACAAATATCTATTCCAGAAAATATAATAAAAATATTGACTGAATATGATGTCACAAAGATTCAGGAATATATTGAAAAAGATTATAATTTATATTTATTAGATTTCAAATTTGACGAAGATTTTGTTAGCAGAAATAAATCATTAGTAACATTTTTTAAAGAATTGTCGCAATATTGTGAAGTGATTACATCTTCATCATTAGTAGAAGAAATACCGAGTTTACCGCAATTTGAACCGCAGCAATTTGATTTAGATGTTGTATTTATTATTGCTACGCAACTTGAAAAATCTGAAATAATAGAAAAATTAAAAATAAATAATACCAAAATAAAAGTATTGTTTGAAGCATATGAATATACAGGAAACGATAAAGATGCAAAATTAGAAACAATTGAAATAACCTTTGACGGTGATTTTGTAACGCCAGAACTTTTGCAGTCATTTAAAGAAGAAGCGGCAGAGCATATTCAAGAATTTAATACTTGTTTATTAGAAATCGAAAAAAATATAAATAATTATGAAAAAGATTATATAAATATAATGTTTAGAGCGATGCATACATTAAAGGGCTTGGCAAATATGTTTGGATTAAAGCCGATTTCTGAAATTGCTCATAAAATCGAAAATGCGATAGATTATGTGCGAAACGGAAAAATTCAAATTGACAGCGAATTAGTAGATTTGCTATTAAAAAATAATGATAATTTAAATAATATACTTTCGCAATTAGCAAATTCTAATAAAATTACAAATGTAAATGTTGATATCCAAAACAAATTAAATAAATATATTGAAAATAAAATTAATCCTGAAAGAGCTGAAAATATAGATTTTGATGTTGACAGCAGTTATTTTTTTGAAACCGCAGATAAAAACAAAATAAAAGAATTATTAGCAAGCAAAAAAAATATTTATGAAATAGTTTTTTATTATAAAGAAGATTTTCAAGAGCAGATAGCGAATTTTGAAGTATTGAAAAGTAAAATAGAATTATTTGGCGAAGTATTGGGATTGACAATAGCAATAGAGAAAATTGAAGATTTAGAGCAATTTTCTTATTATGAAGATTTTGATTTACCGTTAAATTTATATTTTGCCACGGAAGAAAGTATATCAACAATAGCGATGTTAGTAGATAAAGATGAGAGTAAAATCAGAAAATTAGAGGAAACGGAGATAAATAAATTGCTTAGTCAAAAAGATATGCAACGAACATTTGGTAGGGTAAAAAAAACCAAACCAAAACCGACTGAAAAAAAAGAAAAAAATATTATAGGAGGCGAAAAAACAGTGTCAGAAACACCCAAAAAAGAAGCGATTGCGTCTAAACCGCAAGAAAAAACAAATATTATTGAAAAGCCAGCGCAAAAACCAGCGCCGGTTGTAACATCGCCTCAAACTGTGTCCGAAAGAAAGGAAACAGCAAAACAACCTGCTGCTAATGTTTCTACAAGCGGCGGCGGAACAAATAGTGGCGCGTCGTCAGCTTCTGTATCCTCTTCAACAGTTAGAGTAGATATAGAAAAATTAGATAGATTAATGAATTTAGTTGGAGAATTATTAATTTGCAAAACACAAGTAGAACAGATAGGTTTGTCTTCTGATTTAACAGTTGCAGAAAACCGCAGTAAATTAAAATTTATGACGGAGCAATTA
>JAKPEO010000018.1 GCA_029551925.1 bacterium | reverse complement strand
TCGTATAACTGAACCAATCAAATTTTATCCAAAAAAATTAATTAACGCTTATTATCAACAAAAAAATAAAAATATACAATTTTCAAAAATCGGCGAATATGAAACACCCTTCAAATTTTATTTTTCTAATGATAATATTTCATTATCAGAACAAAAGCAATTTATCTCTAAAATTTTAAATATTTTAATTTCGGAGTTAACGCAAAATAATAATCCAGATTTTGATGCGCTATTCATTAATCGCTCATATTTTCAAATACTCGATAAGAATATTGTAATGGATTTTATTGATAAATTATTAAAAACAAAAAAACAATTGCCGCTAAATTTTCAGACAATAATTGGCGATTATGCTGACTCGCTAATAAACAAAATTTGGCGGTTTTTGATTGAAAATCAAGAGTATAATACCGCGCTATTTTTTTTAGATGAAATGACTATATTGCAAAATTATCCGAAATCTAAATTAATGTTTTATAAATTTTACACTTATCTAAAAATGAAAGATTATGACAAATCGACAAAATTATTAAAAGATTGGCAAATACTGCGAAAAAATAATGATGAATATAATGACTATTATTATTATGCAAAATTCATAAATGAAAAAATACGCGAAACTGCAAAATTTAGAGTGTTAGAAAAACTTTTCGATTTTTCTGATAACAGCCAATCATCTAAAAGTTTTGAAAATTTTATAATTCTAAATGATGAATGCTATATTGATAATGACGATTTTTTAGTAATTGCTTTGACATTAAAATCGGATAATTTTACCGGCTTAACAACAATATCAATAGGTTATATTAATGCTATTGATGAATTTATTGAATTGGATAAATTACCGAATATTTCTAATCTTATGCCTGATGAAGTTATTACCTTCACAAAAAAAATACCGCTCACTAAACATCTAAAAAAATATTTATTAGACTCTCAAACTAAAATAGCGATAAATACATTGGCATCTGATGCATATAAAATAACTATTCCGCTATTATTAAATATATCGCAGCGCGGCAGATAATTTTTTTAATTGCTGATTTTCTTGATTTACGATTTTTGTTTTTTTAATAGATAATTCCATTTTTATAAATTTTTATTCTTTATTTTTTTTTTTTTCAAAGTAAAATAAAAAAACTTTTAAATAAAAAAATACTAAAAAAAGCGAAGATAATTTATGCTTGATGACTTGAAATATAGATTTAATCAATTTATGATAAAATTATATCTTAAACATTTCGGCAAAGGTTTAAATCCTGTATATATCATAAAAATATTATTTGAATTTATTTTAACATTAGTTATCGCTGGCGCAATTTTATATTTTCTATTACCTGAATAAATGAAGATAATCACAAGATACATATTAAAAGAATTATTCTTCTTTTTTATTTTAGCATTTGTAATTTTTTCTACTTTGTTCATGCTTACAAATGTCTATAAGGTCATAAATAATTTATTAGGTCAAAATATCTCAACATTTACGATTATAAAAATTTTTATGCTGTATATTCCAGCAAGTTTTCAATTAACCATTCCTATGAGTATAATGATAGCGATTTTAATGTCATTAGGCAGATTAGCAGCTGACAGCGAAATAATAGTGCTGCGCGCCTGCGGTGTAAGCATCAAACAAATATCAAAGCCGGTATGGATATTTGCAATCTTAATGACTATCTTTAACTTTTATTCTATAAATTATTTATCGCCGATGAGTTTATATAAAGCGCGCAAAACAATCCAGAAAATTTTAGAAAATACTGATACTTTAACATTATCAGAAAAAAAAACAATCAATATAAACACAAAAAAAATCACAATTGAGAAAATCGATAACAATCACTTAACAAATATAAAAATAATAGATGAATTTAAAAATATTATTACTGCTCAAAGCGGAATAATAGAATATTCTGAAAATGAAATTATTTTAAAACTAACAGATGGCTATTTAGATAAACCAGTATCAGATAATTTTGAAAAATACGATAGAAACAAATTCGGCGAATTAGTATTAACAATTGAATTGTCTGAAACTAATAAAAATAAAGAACTTCCCAAAAAAGACGATGAATTATCATATTTTGAATTAGCAAAAAAAATAAAATCAAAAAACAACAACGCGCCGGAAACATTGGTAGATTTATATTTAAAATTAACTATACCTTTTGCCTGTATTGCTCTTACTTTTGTGGGATTGCCGATTGGGTTAACCGCACGACGCACAGGCAAAGCGATTGGTTTTACTTGGGGGATTTTATCTATATTCGTTTATTATCTAATCACTTCGGGCGTTAATGCCATTGCTTATAATCTTAATAATCCCAAAGCGCTAATAAATCATTTACTTCAATATATATTTACAAAATCTGATATTCTATTTTTAATCAAATATATTTTATGGCTGCCGAATATTATTATGTGTATTTTTGGAATGCTTATTTATTTTAAATTTGTCAAAAATAAATTATGAACTTACTAATATTTACTAATAAAACAAGCGTAAATAAGCATATTGACAATTCATTAAACAAATTTAATACAAACATATTCCTGCCGCGCGGTTTAAAAAATATAAAGCAAAATAATGAATATCCTATTACATTATTGGAATTTGAATATAATTTATTTAAAGCGGTAAATAAAGAACAAATAATATCCGAGCAATATGAATTATTCATTGTCAAAAATATTTTAAAAAGTATATATGAAAATAGTAATGGACAAAATTTTTATTTTTTTAAATCTTATAAATTTGATGGTTTTATCAGAAAAATCAAGCATTTTATTTATACATTAAAATCATCAGGCATAGATTCTAAAAATTTTAAAGACATAATAATTGCAAAAAATCAAAAATTTCAAGAATTATCTAAAATTTATGAAGAATACGAAAAAATTTTGGAGGCCAAAAATTTAATAGACTGCGCAACTGTAAAATATAAAATTTTAAAAACAACAGAACAAAATATTGATAATATCTATATTTTACAAAATATAGATAAAATAATTTTAAAGAATTTTTATGATTTTGACGCTTATTATTTTACACTGTTTTTCAATCTTTCAAAATTTATAGATGTCGAAATTCATTTTCCACTGCCAAATAGTCAAAAGGCAAAATCCTATACTTTTATAGATTACAATATTAAAAAATTTGAAAGATTAGCGGATGAATTTCAAGAGCACAAGATTTCTCTGCATTTTGAAGAATATAAGTCGCATAGTGATATAGAATATATTTGCGAAAATTTATTTACAAACCCACGCAAAAAAATAGAAACAAATTCCAATAATATCATTGAAATAATCGAATGCCAGAATATTCAAAATGAAATAACATTCACAGCGCAAAATATCAGAACCCTAATAAATAATAATATTCCGTTAAATAAAATAAATGTTTTTATCCCAGACGATGATAATTATAAAATTTATATAAAAAATATTTTTGAAAAATACAAAATACCATTTTATATTTCGGCTGATATTACTATTAATCAACTGCCATTTATTCAGTTTTTGATAAATATCTATAAAATGCTGAAAAATGGGTATATTATAAAAGAATTTATTGATATTTTGAAATCATCATATTTTAATAATTTTATCCAAAACAATATCAAACAGCGTATTATAAATCATCTGATTGAAAAATTATCAAAGCAAAAAATCAAAAAGATAAATTTAGATATTTTTAATTGTTTATTTTCAGATTGCGAACAAACGATAATCGAAAAAATTCCAATTATTATTGAAATATTAGATAAAATCAACAAAAGCGAAAATTTAGAAAATTATATATATTCATTAAAATTTTTAGTAGAGAAATTATCTATTTTTACAAATGAAAATGACGCTGACTCTAAAAATCCAAATAAAAAAGCGTATAATAAATTAATTGCCGAACTTGAAAATATAAAAATTTTAACTGATTATTTAGATGCTTATAAAACAATGACAATCGAAGAATTTTATAATTTATTGATAGAAACTGTGCATAATACAAAACTCGAAGCGCCAAAAATTACAAAAAATTTTTTAAATATATTATCCTATAAAAATGCAGTAGGTAGAAATAATGATTATGTCTTTGCTGTTGGGCTTAATGATACTTCTTTTCCTATTGTCTATTTAGAAAATGCATTATTAGCAGACGATGAAATCAATGCGCTAAACAAAAAAATTAATGAAAAATATTTTAATAACAATTCCGCGCTTTTTGGCAAATCTGAAATCTTAAAAACTTCAAAAATATATTCATACGAAGACAAATTTATTTTTTATTCGATTTTACGAGCGGCGCAGAATAAAATATTTTTAATTTATTCGCTAACAGACAATCAAAATAAAATTTCTAATATGTCGCCCTACATTAATGAAATATTAGAAATCGCTAATTTTTCACCAAAAAAAATTTTGAAATTTTCAGAAAATCCAGATTATAAAACTTATAAATTAGATTTATTAGTTTACGCCTTCAACATATTAAATAATCAAAAAATAGCCAAACATTTAAAAAAAATTATAGTTTCAAATTTAAAGAATAACATAGAAAATATCGATCTAATTATACGAAAAAAAAATTATGAAATATCCCGAATAAAATATTTTAATAATGAATATAATTTAGAAAATGAATACAATTTAAAAAAATCTATGATATTAAAGTATAATGGACTAATATCAGCATTAAATAATAATGAAAAAAATATGTATTCAGTTACAGTCACAGGTCTTGAAAAAGCAGCAAATTGTATGTTTAATTATTTTTGCGCTAATATTTTAAACTTATCAAAAGAAGCAGAATTTACTGAAACATTAGATAATTCAGATATGGGCACGCTGCTGCACAAAATTTTAGAAAAATTTATGAAAAAAATCAACAACCAACAATTTCCAGAAAAAACTGCAATAGAAGAAATTTTAAAAAACGAATTAGAAGAATATTATAAAAGCACTAGTATAACTGATGAATCTACAAAAAAAATTCTAAAACTAACATTACAAGAATATATAAATAATTTTTATGAATATGAAGCAACCAACTTCAAAAATAATCCTTATAAAAATGTCGAAACAGAATATAAATTAAAAAATATTTCTATTGGTAATAATTTATTATTTTCAATTACCGCCAAAATAGATAGATTAGATATTTTCGAAAATCAAATTGCGGTATATGACTATAAAACAGCAAAAGAAAAAACTGTAAAAGATTATATTTCAAAAAAAAATTATTGTGTATTTCATTTACAATTTCCTTTATATTATTATATGATTTCAAAAATATATAATTTGAGAATTTCAGAAAATTCAGGATTTTATTTAATAGGCAATAATCCCCAAATTATAAAAGCGCCGATGGAATATGAAACTAAACTATTAGAAACCTTAAAAAATTTAAAAACATCATTCAATAAAAAAATATTTTTTACTGCCGCTAATCCAGATTATTGCAAATATTGCCAATTTATATATATCTGCCGTAAAAAATTTTATACTCTCACAAAAAAATAAAATAAAAAAACTCTAAAAAAATATTGACAATATATTGCATATTTAATAAAATTAAATAGTTTGTGAAGTGAAAAAAATTATATTTGAGTATTTTTTAATTTTAGTGAATGGCAATAACTAATAAATTGATAAAAAAAATATATTATTACTTTATTTTTGCGCTGGTTATTTTTTTATTATATCCCAAAAATATAGTTTATTCAGCGCCGGCGTCATTAACTAATCTATTTGTTTATGACACCGCATTAGATTCTACTATTCAATATGTAACAATAAATGACAGAATAAATTTAAGAGCAGACACTTCTCATCCTATATGGACCGGCGTACCTGATTATTTTTTTTGCGAAGTAACGCATTCATCAGACCCGACTGATACTATTTATATACGAATGGTTCAGGATTCAACAGATACTCGCATTTATAGAGCGCTTGATATATTAATAGATAATCAAGGCAAATCTAATGGACAATTAAAAATTATCGGCGTACTCGCAAATTCTGGAGAAACAATATATTTTTCATACAATAATGTTGTTTATGATACATTAGTTGTAGCAATTCCCCAAATACCAACAACGGTAAATAATATAAAATTTTTCAGAGATTCCGGTTATGCGCAAGAAATAGCAAATGATTCAGGTTTGCCTTTTGAATCTACTGTGTATATTCAACTAAACGCAAACGACGCATCGCAGTGGACAATAGACACTATGCCGATTACAGTATCAGGCAAATATGATTCATTTAATATGACGCTTTACGAATCCGGCAAACATACCGGGTTATTTAGAGGTTCATTAAAACTAACTACTGCAACAAGTTCTTTATACAATTATATTAAGGTATTAGTGGCTGGAGATACTGTGACTATTAGCGAAAATATTTCTAATAAATCTGCTGTCATATCAGTTCAAGAGCCGCAGCAAGCGACTACATTTTATAGTATCAATTATATGACTGGTTTGACAAGCACCCAAGTAAAAACTGATTCGCTTGTTTTAAATAGCAGTATTTATTTTAGAGTATTAGCAAATGACCCTAATCCAAATATATTAGATTATGCGAAAATATACATAAAAAATATCAGCAGCGGCGACACTTTTGAAATTATACTTGACGAATATTCAGCTGGCGTATATCGCGGCAGCGCTTATTTAACCAATTATACAAATGCCACATTAAGATATATAGGTGCAAACGTCGGAGATACACTTGTAATTGCTGCTTTTAATAATTCAGTGGTTGATACATTAATAGTGTCAACGCCACAACCGCCATTAACATTAAATAATATAAGATTTATGGACGCTAATTATTCAAATATTTTAACTGGTAATATTCCGCCGTTATCTACGCTATATATTGAAGCAAACGGACAGGACGGCAATTCCCAAACAATAGACACATTTTTATGTATTGTAAACTCAAATCGCGATAATATTGGCATACAATTAGAATTAATTGAAACCGTAATAAATTCCGGTAAATACCGCGGCGCAGTAAAATTACACAATTTCAGCGATGCGGCATTAAAATACATCAATGCTTTTGCTAATAATGACACCGTCGGAGTATATGCTGCATTTGGCGGAGTTACACATTATGACACGAAAATGTTGCAGTCTCCTACGAGCCCGACATCAATATCGTATATTTATTTTAAAACCGAAAATTACGCTGAAAAATTAGAAAGCGAAATTCTGCCTTCTGATTCTGTGTATATCGAAGTATTTGCTATTGATTTAAATCCTAATGCGATTGATACATTAGCGATAAGATTAATCAGCGGTTATGATACTATTACATTTGATTTATACGAAACAGCAAAAAATTCAGGAATATTCAGAGAAAAAGCAGGATTATCAAATGTCACTAACCAAACGCTTAAACAATTAAAAACATATTTCGGCGATATTATAAAATGTGAAGTAATAAGCGACCCAACAAAATTCGATACAGCGATAATTACTACGCCGCAGTCTCCGACTGAAATTAATTCGATAAGATTTATGGACAGTAATTACTCCAATGAATTAGGCGATTCTACGCCTAATTATGTTAGATTGAATATTGAGATGACTGCGCGCGATAGAAATCCGTTTTTCGCCGATACAAAAGAAATAATATGTTATGGCATATCAAATAGCGTAGCAGAAACTATCCAAATAATATTAACTGAAACTCAAAAAAACAGCGGTAATTTTCGCGGATATGTTACGCTCAATAATTTTTCATTTGCCACTTTAAATTATATCAAAGCGTATTTAAACGCCGATATTATTTCTATACATTGTGAAGATAAATCTGATACTATTAGAGTACACTTATCAGTTTCACCATCAAGAATAATCAGTATAAATGTAAAAGAAGACCAATATTATTTAACTAATAAACAAACGCAATATACTATCGGAGATTTTGTTTATATCGAAGTTGTAGCAGTTGACGCTAATCCATTAACAATAGACACTATTCCTATACAAGCGTATGTCACGCCATCAGATATTGTGAATGTAGAGTTAGTAGAAACAGCGATAAACTCTAATCGCTATCGCGGCAATTTTAAAATTACGACATTATCAAACGATACAGTTGACGAATTAGGTATAAAATACGGAGATACAATAACTATAAAAGTTAAAGATACTTCTGACTCTATTCAAATTCAAATGACAGTCCCAATCAGTCCGACGACATTTAATGAACTTACATTTACTCAAAGTGATTATATCCAAATTCGACCAACTAATTTACAAGTAGATTTTGGATATTATATATACATCAGAATGACAGCGACAGATTTGAATCCGCTGACTGAAGACACTTTTCCTGTTATACTCTATACAATAGTTGATCCATCAGAAGACACAGTATCATATATATTAAATGTAGAATTAAAGGAAACTGGCAGACATACTGGCGTATATACAGCATCTGTATATTTAGATTCAGTAAAATCGCAAGCACAAAATCGTTTAAAAATCAAACATTCAACTTATATTGTATTAGCGCCTGGCGATACGCCAGCGCAAAATATAACAAATATAAACGCTGAAATTTTAGCATACGAAACCGCAAGATTACAAACAGCTACACCAGTATCTCCGACAAATTTTATATCTATCCGTTTAAAAACAGACGAGACATTTAATACAGTAAAATATAGTCCGATTATGTGGAATAAATTTTTATATGTTGAAGTTGAAGCGGATAAAAGTACAAGTAGCGATTTAGTGCCTGATACTTTATTGATTAGAATAATGAGCCAGACCGAACAAAATAATGATGTTAATCCAGAAACCAATGCTATTTATATGCTTCGCGAGACAGGTCCACATACCGGTATTTTCCGTAATGACCCGCGCGATATTGAAGTCGTAGATTTTACAGAAGTAGGTCAACAATTATATCAAGGAAGATTAGAAGTAACGAGTGGCGACTGGGTATATTTTACAGTGCTCCATCCTTCTACAATGGCGCCTTCTGATATAACATTACAGCGTGAGGTAGCGTATCAAATAACGCCCAACCGCGTAAAAAACATTAGAATTTTCAGAAATTCAAGTTATACAGAAGCATCAAGAATCAATAATAATTTAATTTCATTTGAATCTGATTATCGCTCGATGTATTTTGAAGTAGAAGCGTATGACTTGGAAGGTACGCTAACCGACACCTATCCTTATGCTAATGACGAATTGCGCGATACTCTGCAATTAGTTATCTCATCGTCATCAGGCGATACAATTTATATTACTTTATTAGAAACAGGCAATAATACTAATATCTATCGTAATTGGCTCGAAAATCCGTATTTAGTGCCAGAACAAGCAATACAAAAAACTGAATTATTTGCGCAGCGTGGCGATACAATTACAATCTATGCGGATGTTACAAATCAAAATTTCCTTGCAACTACCTTATTAAAAGTTGAAGAATTCAAATCCCCGACAGAAATCCGTAGTATCAGATTTTACGCTGATCCGCAATATACTACCGAACTTGCAGGCACAAATTTATTAATGGAAGACGACATATACATTCAAGCGATAGGTAGATATTCAGCGCAAATTTTAATTGATACTATCCCAGTAAAATTATTTAGAAATTACAATAATGGCACAGCGCAAGATAGTATTACTATCATCTTAACAGAAACAGCGGTCGGTAGCGAAATTTACAGAGTATTAGGCTCTGAACCAATACCTAAAATCTATTATTTTAGCGATGATAATAGTAATTTCTTAAATGCTTTCGCAAATGATACAATAACAGTAATGTCAACAACTACTCCTGATTCTTCATACGATGTAACAAAAATCGGCAGTCCGCAATCACCGACATTTTTCTTTAATCTGAATGTATTTAATAATAATAATTTTTCCGGTGCTATTGCAGACAGCGGATTAGTTACGCCTACTGCCGAATTATATTTAGAAGCGCGCGGCGATTTCGGCAATAATGTAGTGCGTGATACTTCGCCATTTAAAATTAAAAATTTACGGACAGATGAATTTATAATAATAACATTACGCGAAACTGCTGGTAATTCAGGACGGTATCAAGGAACATTCAGATTACGACCTGCTACTAATGATACGCTCGATGAATTAGGCGTGAATTTAGGCGATTATTTAGAAATCACTTGTATGGATTCAGTGCAAATTTCAATGCCTAATTATCCGAAAATTATTAAAGTGGTAGAAAGTCAATTGCCGTTAAGATTAAATAATATTTATTTTAAAGACAAAGATTTTAATTTTAGAATCACACAATTAGGTGGTAAAACGGCGCGAACTGAACCGCTTTATATAGAATTAAACGGCGAAGACGCTAATGAACTACTCGACGAATACATTGATGTTGATTTATACAGCGTTGATTATCGAGTGACTCCTAATATAGTCAGCGATACTGCGAATGGCTTTAAAATAACAAACGCACGCGGCTATTTAAAATTAAGATTATATGAAACAGGTCTGCTTACAGGCAAATATTGCAATATTGCGTATATTCGCGATTATAATGATACTAATCAAAAATTTTTAAAGGCATTTGAAGGAGATTCATTATACGCTTTTGCTTATTTAATGGCTGACTCTGTTACATACGATACTACTTCATTCAAATTTGATGTTATATCTGTTGCAACTAATCAGGTATTACAATACATCACATTTTTAAATTTCAGAAGATCTGACTACTCTTCTGATTGGGGTGAATATTCCACTTTCGGCGATAATTTATATATTATGTTATTCGGCGATATTGGTTCGCCTGTGCTTGCCGATGATGTTGATGTAATATTATATCGCGTCAGACCTGGCAGTGATGTAGCGGTAGATTCATTAATTGTCACTTTAAAAGAAACAGATAAAACAACAGGCGAATTTCGCGGACGTGTAAATTTAGGAATGTCGCCAACTGATGTTAAACAACCATTAGCAGTGCCGCCGATTATGGCTGTCGATAATGGCGATACACTAATTATTATTTGGAAAGACAATGACCAGACATATTCATCAGCGCCGTTCGGCGTCCCGAAATCAAGTTCGATTTATGACAGCGTAGTAGTGACTGCCGGTTTGATTTCTATATCGCCGAGCGCGCAAGATATTTTATCTTTGCGAATAACAGATGCAAATTACATAAATGCTGTTGATACTATGACAACTGAAATACTGCCGACTGACAAAGTTTATATGGAAGTAATAGCTAATGACCAAAATAATTATACGATTGATACAATTACTGTAATTATTGAAAATGTTAATACTGGTGAAAAGATTTTTAAAGATTTAGTAGAATCAGCAAAAAGTTCTGGCGAATTTCAAGGATTCATCACTCTTACGACATTAGCGACAAATCAATCGCAATTTTTATTAAATGCCAGCTATAATCATTTAATCAGAGTATATGCGGCAGTTGCGCCGGATACGCATAACTGGCAAGTGCATACAACATACAACAAAAGACCAATAAGCGTATCAAGTATTGAATTTATGAATTCAAATTATAATCAATTTTTAGGTGACAAAACATTATCAAATCAAATTTTACATATTGAAGCAAATGGTTTAGATGCCAATCCATTACTTGCCGATACATTTATAGTGTATGTATCTTCAAATAAAGATACTAACGGAATAAGAATAACATTACAAGAAACAGGCGTGAATACAGGTAAATATCGTGGCTGGGTTAAACTTAGTAATTTTTCTAACGAAGAAATACAATATATCAACGCTTATGAATATGGCGATACAATCGTAGTATCAGAAACAATAGGCATACGCCACGAGTTAATACCGAATCCAGCTGATTTTACTGGTTTGCCCGGCAGACGCGGTTGGGTGGGTAGTGATAATACATATTGGCTGTGGGTCGCTGATACATATACAATTAATGATACGATAAATCTGAATATGTATGATATTATCAATATAGAAAATCAAACAATCGAGCCGACAAATATTGTAGCAGTCCGCGTAAAAAAATCAAATGATTATTTAGTAGATAGAACCGAGCCAGTAGGATTAGGCGATATTTTATATATTGAATTAGTTGGACAGGATTTGAATCCGCTGGCGCCTGATGCGTCTGATGTAATTGTTATATCTACAAATAAAAGTAATTGGCAATTAGAAACTTTAAATCGCATTGAAGTACGATTAATTGAAACTGGCAATAACACTTCAAAATTCTGCGGAACAGTAAAAATTACTGAACGCACTAATGATACAATTGATGAATTGAAAATTAATGCTAATGACACGATTTATGTAATTTCAAAAACAGACACGAATATATTTATTATATTAAATGCTGCTGCGCCGAAAGCGCCTTCAACAATGAACTACTTAGAATTTACTGATGCGTCATACAAAAACGCTTACGACAAATCTCGGCAAGTACAAGACGGCGACACTCTTTATATAAGATTTATAGGAAATGACGCTTCTCCTTATACTATTGACGAAGTGCGGGTTTTACTTACAAGTTCGAGCGGTCATAAAACAGATACCGGCTGGGGTGAAAATCAGTTAATTTTAACTTTACGCGAAACAGCAAAAAACAGCGGGATATTCACAGGCGCTGCATTTATCGCGAGTACAAAAAGTCAATTAGAAACAAATCCATGGTTAAAATCAAATCTTAATGATTTTATTTATTTAGAGCCGTATGATACATCGTATTGGGGCGCTGCTGGTATAGGCACCCCTTATAATACAATCATTGCTGATTCTGTGCAGACAGCTACATACAGATCACCTGATTTTATTTTTTCACTAAAACTCAAAACTGACGCGTCATATTTACAAGATAAACTTTCGCCAGTTTTATGGGGCGATGGAATAACTCCGCAATATATGTATATTGAAGCAATTGCCGATAAAATGACAAGTAGTAATTTATTAAGAGACACTGTATCAGTAGCGATTTCATCTACTAATGATACTAATAATCAACCTTTAATATTATGGGAAACTGACATACATTCCGGCATATTCCGCGGGCAAATTGAAGTGCGCAGTTTGAATTTAGTGCAAAACAAATTATCTAATGCTGTTGAAGTTTATCCGGGCGATACTATTGAAATCCGAGCGATACAGCCGCCGATCAATCCGCAATATGGTCCGGTAATTTTATCTACGCGCGCTGCTATTGAAGTGCCGCCTACTCGTTTGAAAAATATTTGTGTCTATCGCACTAATGCTTTTAGCGGAGCAAGTATTGACGAGATATCATACGAAGAACCATTTAAATATATGTATATTGAAGCTGAATCTTGGGATTATGAAGGATTAGTAACTGATACTACGCCATATATAAATGATATGTTAAGAGACACATTTACAATGATAATCAAAAATCAAGTGAATGGCGATTCTATTAGAGTAGAATTAATCGAAACTTCGCCAAATTCAAATATTTATCGCACGATCGCTACTATTCCATATATTACGACAGAAGATACTCCGCCGCTTAATGCTCTAAAATCCAAAAATCGCGGAGATACGATACTTATTTATCCTGATTTGAAAATATCGTATGTTCCTACTTATTATCAAACACTCGCTAATCCTGTAAGTTATGATACAAAAGTCATTAGAGTAGCGCAATATCGCACGCCTTCTGTTAAAGCCTTGAATTTATATACTAATGCTTCTTATTCGACTTTATTATCAGGTAAAAATTTATTATTAGAAGATTATTTATATCCTGAAATTGTTGGCCGCGAATTATCGTCAAATCCGATATTGCAAGATACTATTCAAATAAGAATTTTTAGTTCTTCTGCTCCTGACACTCCGATTTATGTAACATTGCGCGAAACAGCGGTAGGCAGCGAAATTTATAGGATTGATGTCGACGAGCCGCAGCCGCGAATATGGTATTGGACACAGCAAAACCAAAATTTTATCGAGGCAAAACCCGGCGATAAAATTACTGTAAAATATCAAGAATTTGAAGATTTTACTTATTTAGCGCAATATCAGTCTCCGACAAGAATCAAAACAATAATGGTCTATCAAGACCAAAATTATTCTATAAATTATATAGGCAAGCCGGTCCCTCGCGAAACTACATTATATTTAGAAGTGCGCTCTGACGATTTCGGCAATAATATTTTAAGAGATACAACAATAGTAACATTAAACGCTAATCATTCAAATGATACTATTTATGTTACATTAACAGAAATCTCTCCGACTGCGGGAGTATATCGCGGTATCGCTTATTTAGGTATTCAAAGTTCCGGTACTACGAAAACATTAGGTGTAAATTATGGTGATACTGTTTATATTTCTTCTGCGATTTTAGAAGATACACGCGCTGAAATTTCATTGGTAGTAGTTGCTAATGCCAATCCGACGTTTTTAAACTCTATAAAATTTATGAATTCTTCTTACACTGATTTATTGAAAAATGCTACAAATAGCAGAGTTTTACAAAATGAAAAAATATATATTGAATTAAATGGAACAGATGCTAATCCTGATTTGCTTGATTATACCACATTAGGATTCGTAACTTTCTATACTATACCACTTCAACATTACAATAGTTTTTCAGATGCGCAGCTCGCTGATTCTGCATTCTACACTTCTTCTACTTTTTTATCAAAAATTAACGGCAGAATATCGATTAGTTTATACGAAACTGCTAAAAACACTGGTAAATATCGCAATTGGTTGCAATTAAGCAATGTAAGCGACACCTATCAACAATTATTAAAACATTCGCCCGGCGATATTATTTTAGCGGTTGTAATGGATAGGAATAATTTAGTATTTAGCGATACTGCATTTGTCGCTGTTATCGAAGAACCAAGTTATTTGAGTTTCTTAAATTTCAAAGTAAATTTTAACGGCAATCCTGCAGAATTACAAAATCGCGATATATATGTTGATTTCGGCGAGACATTATATATACAAGCATTTGGCGATGTTGCTGGTTTTCTACTTGCAGATACTACATTGGTTTATTTGATAAAAACAAACAGATTCGGTCAAACAGATTCTGTGCCTGTAATATTATATGAAACTAATAAAACTTCCGGTTTTTATCAGGGTGTTGCGCGATTATCTACCACTAATTTTCAACCGACTGTCCGCGATGTAGCGCCGCCAATTTTAAATATTGATCGCGGCGATACTATTGTAGTCAAATGGTCAAAAAATCCGAATATTTGCGATACAGTGTATGTAATACAGCCGCAGCCAAAATCTCCGAAAATTATTGAGTTAATAAATTTTTATCGTGATAACAATTATTCTGATATTATCTTAAATAAATTTGATAGATACGGAGATATTTACATAGAAGTAATAGAAGGCGATACTACAAATGTAAATGCTCAAAGTTCTAATACTGATATTGATACAGTTATCATTCAGGCATATAATGGCATTGACACAATACATATTCTTTGCGTGGAAACGAGCAGGTCGTCTAAAATTTATCGCGGTAAAATGTCGCTCGGCTATTCAACTAATGAAACATTAAAAATATTAGAAAGCGATTTCGGCAGAAATATTTATTTTACTCCGTATGTCGCCGCCGGCTATTCTTACTTTTTAAAAGTGCCGGTGTTAAATACTCCGCCGTCTTCGCGCTGGCGCGAAGTTGTGGGATTTGTTAATCCATTAAGTATAACCTCAATAAAATTTATGAATTCATCATATACTCAACCGCAACCGTTGTCATTTTCACCAACACAAGGCGACAAAGTATATTTTGAATT
>JAKPEO010000020.1 GCA_029551925.1 bacterium | reverse complement strand
GTTTTAATAAATGTATCATTTGCTTGCCGACATCGCTTAACCCGGCAAAATCTTTGATTTCGTCTTTTTCATTTTCCAAACGCCACGGCGCCCAGAATTCTAATGCTGTCCTGACCGCGCCGATAAAAATTTCTTTGCCTTCTGTAGCAAAAGAAAATATATTCGGAACAAACAACTGCGGCACAGCGTTTTCGTAGATTGAATGTATATCGTATGCAGCGTCAAACCAACTTATAGCAGGACGCGACGGTGTTTTTGCTTCGCCAATTATTACAGGAATACCGTTTATAAACATTGCAATATCCGGTATTTTAACTTCGCGCGCTTTTATCTTGAATTGGTTTGTCAAAATAAATGAATTGTTTTTGATATTTTCAAAATCAATGAGTTTAACTGATATATGCTGATTGTTTTTGCCGAACGGCATTGTTATTTCACCGCGCAGCCACTTTGCGAATTCTTCGTTTGCCCGCACAAGACCGACATTCCCGACAGTAATCAATATTGCCCGTAGTTTATGAATAACCTCGTCCGCTCTGTCAGGATTTGCGTTGATTTCAGGATTGATTCTGCATAACGCTTCTTTCAATTCCTTTTCAATCAATACATCTGTAATATCCCGCTGCAGCAGTTCGCTTTGAATATAGTGCCAGCAAACTATATCATAATCAACAGGATTCTGCTTAACAATATTTCCCTGCGCAGCGTTTAAATTAACGCCGGTCAATTGATTTATAATAAAATGTTCAACGCTGTTTAGTTCGTTAAATGACATATAATCATCCTAAAATCTCGTT
Organism: bacterium; assembly: GCA_029551925.1. GTDB lineage: Bacteria > JAGOBX01 > JAGOBX01 > JAGOBX01 > JAGOBX01 > JAKPEO01. Next base: position 12,258 of record JAKPEO010000020.1, on the reverse strand, counting down.
CAATAAATTTTGCTTTAAGTTTTTTAATGATATAATCTGGTGTTTCAATTTATCTCTTGTTAATTGTAATTGTTGAAAAACTTCTAATATTTGTTTTTGAATTTTAATGTCCGGCAGCGCTATTTGAAATTTTGATAAATCTCTCCATTTTGTCCGCGGCGAAAGCGAGCCGGCTGAAGAACTTACAGCATATTGTATAAAGGTTTCGGCTGAAACATAATACTGAAGCAATTCCGGCAATATTTTATTTTCTTTTGCTCTCAACACTAAAATATCACTTGAACAAATTCCATCAAAATCTGCGACTGCAACTTTTTTTAAGTATGCGCGGCGTTTGCCGAATAAAACATCGCCTTTCTCAAACCGTTTAGTAAATGTTGTTCCGTCCGCAATATTTCCCCAAGTAGTAATGTTAAAATTTTCAGGTTCAATATTTTCTAAACCTATAAACCGGCTAACATCCGTTTTCTATTTGTCGTGTTGTTCAATACAATCAACAAAATCATCAAAAATATTCGGCATCCAATTTTTAGTATTTAGTAATTTTCCAAACTCAGGTTTTTCGCTGGTCAAACCATCGCATAGTTTTACTTGCAATATTTTTAAGTTATTTTCCTGCGTTTCCGCCTGTTCAATGGCTGTATCTATTGATTGAAATAATTCGGCGATTTGGTTTTGTTCGGCAAGCGGCGGAATTTTAACAGGAATTTTTTCTAATTGTCCTTTATTTAATTTTAGACGAGTTGTCCCATTTACATATTTTCCAAAATCATTAAATGAATTCAGATAATAAAGTATATAAAAATTGTTTGAAATATTTATTTTTGCTTTTAAAATATGTGCATGATTATTTACCCATGCTTTACCTTTGATAAAATATGCAATGTCTTTACTTTTATCAAAAAAAGGAGCACCGTCTTCGCCTATCAAAACAAATTCGTCATCAATTAAATAATCATCTATCCATCCAACTTGTCCTGTCGCTCCGTAATAAGGATAAAGTTGATTTATATCTTTATCTTTAATTCTTTTTTCTCTTTCAGTAGCACTAATCGGTTTTCTAAAATTATCTAAAATATTGCAACAATCACTCAATTTTTTTACATGCCACTTGCTTTTATCCAGTTTCATATATTAAACTCTTTTGATTAAACAATTTTATTCTTTAATCTATCCATCATCCGCGAGAAACTTTTAGACCCTATACAATTTTCCGGTTTAAAATTTGTGAAAAACTTTTGCGCGCTTGTCCTCTTGTCAAATTTTTTATTACTTCCATTTACTGATTTATATAAGTCGGAATATTTGCCTAAAAAATTATAACAGTCCAAACAATTTTCTTCGCGCAAAATTTCAATATTATTTTCTGCGATAAAATTAGTAATTATAGTTTGCGATTTGTCATTTGCATTTTTAGGGTCAAGAATAATTGATTTAAACGCTTCAATATCCGATAAATAAAAATTTTCAATTTTCTTAACAGATATACAAAGAATTAGTTTTGAAAGTATCGCGGCATTTATTTCTTTTTTTATTGCGTCAACGAGTTCTTTAATACAATTATCTTCGCCGTCAAACCAACCGATAACATAATCGTATTTCAAATCATTTATAAGATATTCACTTAACTCAATAATTTCACGGATTACAGTTCCATCGCCTTTACAATTTCTAATTCCAATTTTATTAAATTTGTTATCGGCTATTGAAGGCGAAAAAATATTAGTTTCAGAGCAGTAAATTTTCAGTTTCTTTAATACTTGATTTATATTTTCCGCTTCGCAATATCCTTCGCATATAGCGGCAATTTTCATTTATTTCATCTCCAGCAGCGGAATTTCTTTTTCAAATAGCAATTTAGAATTTGCATACTTATTTGACTTATACAAAGGGGATAATTTTGAAAAATCAATTTTATGAAATCTGCGTCTTGATTCCATATTTTTAATAATAATCCAGTTTTCAAGTCGCGTTTTATCCTGCCAGTGCGGATGGTGAGAAGTTGCTATAACCTGAAAATCGTTTGCGTGTTCATCAATCAGTTCAAATAATTTTCCAAGTAATTCGTAATCAATTCCATTATCAATTTCGTCTATGCAAATCAATGTTTTTAAAATTGGAGAAAAAATAATATTTAATATTCCCATTATTCTATGCATACCGGAAGACGCTTCCATATAATAGTATTCTTTGGGATATAAACTTTCCTTTATAAACATTGAAATATCATTAGAATTATTTACATTTCTAAAATTTAAATTTTCAATTGAAGGGAAAAACTCTTTTAGTGTGTTTAGATACTTTTTATAATTTTCAGGGTATTTCTCCTTGAATAAATACAAACTTGCTTCAAGAAAATCGCCAGTTGATGAAACAACCATGGGACTTTCTTGAGCAACAACAAATCTAATTTGATTAAATCCAAAAGATTCGTTTAATCTCATTAATCCGCCAAAAAAAGTTCTTATTTTTGTAATAGTTTCTTGTTCAGCAAATGGGATTTCGTGCGCGATTATAGAGGAATTTAATGTTATTAACACTTCTTTTTTTTCAATCAATAAATTTATTTTAGTATTCTCTCTTTCAATATATTTAACATCGTTAATAATTAATTCTTCGCTGATTTTAATATTTTTAGAAGATTGTTTTAAAACTATTTCTGTATCGGTCTGTTCGCCAAATTCGCCTATAATATTATAGATAATATTTTTGTTATTTTCGTCTTCAAATTGAATATTTAATTCAAAAATATTTCCTTGAACAGTAACGCCAGGTATAAGTCCTCTTCCAAGTTTATTTGAAATATTTGTAATAATGTTTAGAAATTTAGTTTTACCTGTTCCACTTTTTCCAATAAGCAGATTAAGCCCGTTTGATAGTTCAACTGGTCCGAATTCATACTCCCACGGATATTTTTCTTTAAAATAAAACCGTTTTAATTTTAACATTGTCGTTCCTCCAAAAATTAGAACTTATCAGATTTATGAGACGCTGTCTCATATTTTTTTAATTAAAATTATATTTCGCAAACACTGTCTGCGAAATTCATTACATTTCATTAGCCGTTTACCAGCCATTCATTAGCCGTTTCTAAATAAAATATTATCATTATGTCCCGTTTTATTTCAACAACCTTTTCAATTCCGCCTTATTCGGCAGCACGGTTTTATAGCGGCTTGCAAAAATTTGGTCATTGTCTTCCGGTAAGGTTATTTCCACAAGCGCTTCGCTTTTATCCCTGCATAGAATAATGCCAACTGTTTTATTTTCTTCCGGCAGTTTAACCAACCGGTCATAATAATTAACATACATCTGCATTTGTCCGATGTCCTGATGAGTCAATTCTCCGATTTTTAAATCAAGCAATACAAAACATCTCAGCAGACGATTATAAAAAACCAAATCAATTCTAAAATGTTTTTCGTCAAAAGTAATCCGAACCTGCCGACCGACAAAAGTAAAACCTTTACCGAGTTCTAAAAGGAAGTATTCAAGTTTATCTATTAACTGCTGTTCCAAATCATTTTCAGAATAGTGCGTTTTTTCAGGTAAATTAAGGAATTCTAATACATACGGGTCTTTTACAATATCAACCGGTTTTTCAACAACTATCCCTTTGCTCGAAAGTTCTTTTATCTTTTTCTTGTCTCGGCTTAATACCAACCGCTGATATAAAGAACTGTCAAACTGCCGCTGAAATTCACGGAAACTCCAATTATTATTGAAACATTCTATTTCATAAAATCTGCGTTCTGCTTCGTCCTCAATTCGCATAAGTTTTAAATAATGCGACCAACTTAGATTAAATTCAGGCGTTTCAGATTTACGAGACACTGTCTCGTATTTTGTTATTGCATCAGATTTCCGCAAATGTGTTGCGGAAATTTTACTTTGATTTATAGATTTCGCAGACAGTGTTTTCGAAATTGAAGACGAATATATTATAAAGAAATTCCGCATATTCTGTAAATTATCTACTGAAAAACCCTTGCCGAATTCCTTTGTCAATTTATCGGACAAACTTTTTAATAATCGTTTTCCATACTCCGCGCGTATGCTGCCTTTTTGCTCATCTTCAATAATCATCCTGCCAATCTCAAAATAGGTATAAACCATAGTTTGATTGATTGACCTTGCAACATACTTCCGCGCATTTTGCAGTAATTCCGCGATTTTATTATATAGAGAATCTGCTTGTATATTATTTTTCATTCTTCAATTCCGATATCCTTTAATTTCTTAAAAAGCATATCCATTGACTGGTTGATTTGTTTCTGACCGTTTCTGATTTCAGCGATAAGGTCAGCGGTATTGTGTTCGCTTACAGTTTCCGCCTGTTTGACATATAATTGAACACTTAAATTACCGTTATTTTCAAGGACTTCTTTATTAGTCATTACTTTAGCAAAACCTTCGTCGTCTTTGAATTTCCAGTAAGCGCCCGCGATTTTCTTTATATGCTGAGGTTCAAGCCATGCGTTGGTCCGTTCAATCCGCAGTTCGTTCACTGCATTTATAAAAATGATTTTGCCCTTGCGCTCTTTAGGTTTTCTCATACGGCAGCAGAGCAGACAACTTTCCATACTGCTATTGTAAAACAGATTTTTGCCGAGACCAATCACAGCGTCAACATAATCAAGTTCAATCATTTTCTTACGGATTTCGCTTTCAGAGTCGCGGAATAAAACGCCGTGCGGCCAGAGCACCACGCATCTGCCGGTATCCTCTTTCAAACTTTTCATTATATGCTGCTGGAATGCGTAATCAGCGCAACCCTGCGGCGGCGTGCCCCAGATATTGCGGCCAAACGGGTCATTTGTCCATTTTTGCTGATTCCAGCGTTTAACGGAATACGGCGGATTAGCCATTATAACATCAAACTTTTTGAGTTCGTCGTCCTCAAGTATCTGCGGATTGTCAAGCGTATCGCCCTGGACAATCAGGAATTCGTCAACATTATGCATAAACATATTGATACGCGCAATTGCGGAAGTTATGAGATTGAGTTCCTGACCGTATAATTTCAATGTCCGGTATTCTTTCTTCTGCTCTTTCAAATGCAGGACGCTGCTTAATAAAATACCGCCGCTGCCGCAGGTCGGGTCGTAAATGCTTTCGCCCGAAGCCGGATGAGTAATTGAAGTCATCAATTTTACGACTGTCCGGTTTGTATAAAATTCAGCAGCAGTATGACCGCTGTCATCAGCGAATTTCTTTATAAGATACTCGTAACCTTCGCCCATAATATCGTGCGGAACTTCCGCGACAGTGAGTTTCATTTTGCTGAAATGTTCAATCAAATCAAGCAGTTTCTCGTCGCTCATCCTGCGTTTATTGGTCCATTGAGCGTCGCCGAATACATCGTGCAGCATTTCGAAATTTGCTTTTTCTATTTCATTCAATGCTTTTTGCAGCGCTGCGCCGACATCGACCGTCACTTTGCGCACATCTTCCCAATGGCACTTAGACGGTATCTGAAACCGGTGATTTTCGCTGAATTCCGCATAAGTCAAATCGCCGTGACTCTCATCAAGCGCCGCCTGATATTCTTCGTCCCAGACATCGCTGATACGCTTAAAAAACAGCAGCGGAAATATGTATTGCTTAAAGTCCGCAGCGTCTATCAAACCGCGTAAGATGTTCGCCGCGCCCCAGAGATAATCTTCAAATTGTTTTTGGTTCATATTGTCCCTTGTAAAATTAAAACTTTAAGAATATCCAATTCTTTTAAAACAACAATATATAATTAAAATTTCAGTATTTTAATTATAATTTAATAATATAATTTGTCAAATTTTAAAAAAATATCAATAATAATATAAATTAAAATTTCCGCTATTCAGCCGATTATTTGTAAAAGTCACTCCACACTTTCTATATTAGATTTAACGCTTTTAATCAAATATTTTTTATAGTATTATTTAATTTATTCTACACATCACAGCTATTACACTGTTTGCCGCTTGTCTCAACTTTAAATGGAAATGTTGAATTTTTTCCTCGTCCAGCAATAAGAAGACTATTATCGATATTTTTATAGTTATCCATCCCGATTATTTTTGCTATTTTTTGCCTAAAAGTTTTTAGCATAAACGAAGATATATTATTAAATTTTTCACATATTTTTTTATATAATTTTTCATTATCATTAGCTATTAAAATATTTAAGTTAATACGCGTAGATGCCCATAATAAAAATTCAATAATTAATCTGTTTTCATTATCACATTTCGCACCAGCAGAGTTTTTAATCTTTCTGTCTGGATAAAATTGGTTGTTATACCAGACATTAAATTTTATAAATATAGAATCCGATTCTTTTATTTCAATAGAAAAATTCTTACTTTCAAATTCAAATTGTTCACAATTTGTTGCCGCTTCAAAAAACGAGACATACTTAAGTTTCTTTTCATTAATTGCATTCTTTAACAACATTTCAATCTTTTCACGAATAACATTTTTAACTAAATCATAATCCGACTTTTTTAAATAAAAATTTTTTTCATTATCATAAAAAAAATAGTCGAATTTAATTCGAAAATAATCATAATCACCATATTTCATATTCCCTTCCGCTAATTTATTAAATTCATCTATATTATAAAAATAATCCTGTATTTCTGTACCATTTAAATACTTATCACCTGTATTTGCCAATGTATTAAATATTTCACAAGACAATTTTTCTTTCTCGGAAATCAAATAATTAATGTGTTTTAATTCTTTTTTATTCATTAATAAAAGAATATTGATATATAAATCAATAAAATCTTTAACATTATCAGACGGATATTTTTCAAATTCACACGCTATTTTTTGTTCTGAAAATCTATCTAATGGACAGGGCTTGTCAATAGATTCGAGTTTTAAATGAAAACATTTTGAAACAATTTCTAATAATATTCTGACAAGAATAGGCGTATCTGCGTATGCCTTTAATGCAGATTTTTCTTTAACAGCAATATATGTCGGTTCAACAACATTTTTATAAAAATAATAATTTTCATCTAATTTAATACCATAATTTTTAAAGATATTATTAAATTTAATGAATATTTTCTCTTCCTGATTGTTGAAGATGCCGTTAATATTAAAAATTTTAAGAATTTCATTGACTATAATTTGAGGGAGTTTGCAATTACCATTCCAAAAATGCTCTATTTTCTTTTCAGTAATTATGAATTGCAGATTATAATCATTCCAATATGGCAAGTATAACTTATTAAATAAATATCGCGATAAATATTTTAAATCATCTTCATTCTGAATAATGCCTTCACGCTGAATAATTTTATCGATTGTTTTTTTGATTGCGGCAATTTTATCTTGAGACAGCCCTATAAAATTACATTTTATTTTTATACCTTCATTGGACTTTCTATAAGTATAGCACTCCAAATCATTATCAAAATCGGAAAAAATAATATCTGTGACATGTAAATTAATCTTCTTAAATATTTCAAATATTTTATTTTTTATATCATCAATTTCATTTTCCGTTAATTTATTATCTTTTATGTTCAAATTATTTAAAATTATTTTTGAATCGGAATAATATAACAGATAGGCATTATTAGAAATTTTTTCTCCTTCATCATCATCAAAATATGCAAACTTTCTCCATACAGAATCAAGATCACTATTCTTCTTATCATCATCATTATATATATACATTGACTTAAAGTCCGCGCTTAAAATGCAAAAATATTTCAGTTGTTCGCTGATTAAAAAACTACCTTTCAAGACTATTTTTGTTTCATACATAATAATATCTCCTTTTGAGTTTTATTTTTCAGTTTAATTTATCAATTGTTTTAAAAATTTTTTTATTTCAGATACCGCCACCTCCGCATCCTGTGATTTATTATTTGTTTCTAAATTTTTCAACCATTCTTTAATTTTTGGTTTATTTACATTGATTGTTTTTTTAATAATAGATTTTCGGTTGAAAAAATGTTCTTTCAACCGTAATTTGATAAATTCGGTAATTTTTCTATTTTCATCACTTGCGGCTTTAAGCAATTGATTATACGAGTAAATAGCAACTATATGCTTTATTTCGGTTGAACTTATTTTTTCTATACGCTTGTATAAATTTTTTTCTTCTATAGTATTAAACGATATAGATATGTTTTTTACAATATTTATACCATCTTCATTTTTTTGCGGGAAATAAATTGCTTTAAATTTTCGTGTACTTTTCATTATACTACCCCCTTATCTTTTTTATAAGTATATCACGAAAAAATATAAATGTCAAGTTTTTTTGAAAATATTAACAATTTATCGAATATAATTAATATATCACATTTTAATATTTAAATTGTTTTTATAAAATATAATGCCATCAGGCAATTGCCATTTTTCCGATTTAAATAGTTTTATTATCAAATAATATTCAACCAAATTTCGTCCCCCAGCCAACCCAACCCTTGAATTTGATTTTGTAATCAGGGGTAAAATCAGGGAAATAAAACTTGTTTTTTTGCCGTTTTTCGCATTATAACTCGTTGAAATTAAAAGAATTACATAAAATTATGTTTTTTTATTAAGGGATTTTAACTCAAACAATATTTTTTCTGCTATTATTTGCAGAATATTATTTAAAAAAAACGCAAAACTTTTTTTTGCGAAATTATAAGGGAGTAAAAAAAATGAATAACGAAATAAGAGCTTATGAACTCGAAAATCAAGAGGTAGAAATCATTGAAGACGAATATGATGACGATGTGGTCGCGATTGAAAACCTGCCGGAAATAAAAAAAGCATTACGGAAAATCAGACAAAAAGAGAATGATGCAAACAGCATCACGAAAATTAATATGTCCTCGGCAGAGGGCAATATCTACGACATGTATATAAATAAAAATACAACGCAGGCGCTCAACTACGACGCAATTAAACAACAAACCAAAAATATTGAAAGCGTCGAAAAACTTTGTTTTCCGATTCTTTATGACATTTTTTCAAATAAAATCGAAAAAGTAAATATCCTGAATTTTGCGGCAAATATTTTTGAGGGCAGCGAAATAAGAGACATCGGCATAGGGATTATCGTAATTGTGGAGTTAAATAAAAGCTACACAAAAAACGACATCGACAAACTCAAAAAAATTTATGAAGAGATATCCACGCTGCTGTTTATCCCCAAAATGTATAACGACTTTGGTTTTTCTTATGCAGATAACGTCGCTATTTGTAACGGGAAACACACTGTAAAAAAAATAACACAATCAACCAAAACATACTCAATGACAGACTTGCAAAACACTATCCGCACGCTTAAAAACGAGCCCTTTAAAACATACTACGCGGCTTTTTTTGGCAAAACCAAAAACGACAAAGCAAAATGTATTTTTTGTTCATCGCCAGCCGAAAAAACTGGCAAGCTTACCCTTACGCTTTTTGATTTTGACGCAACATGCTTCGGCCTTTGTTCCGAAACCGCCAAAATGCACAACCTTTTGTTTTTATTCGGCTTTTTCATTAACGAATTTGTTTTTATGGAAATATTGACAAATCTAAAAAAAATTTACGGCGTGATTTTATCCGATCAAACAAACATTACATTTGATATAAACAACGAAACAATATCTGATCTTTTTAAAAAAATAAATGATGTTTTTAAAACGCAAGAAATTTATAATTATAACAATAGTGCGCTGAGCATCGCCACCAGCCAAACAGGCGAAAAAGAGGCAAAAATAATAGACGATACCACTAAAGCGCGCGGATTTTTTCAAAACGCGTTTAACTACATCGAAATACGAAAACAAGGCAAAGAGAAAATTGCAGAATCAAAGGTTTTTTCATACGAAAAAATCCTTACATATATGGCAAGCGATGAAATAAAAAACAATTTTAAACCAGTCGACACTATCGCGCCAGAACCAGTTTATTCAAACCAATTTATCTTATTAAAACAAGGATATAACGCGGATAATCACACATATGTATTAGGTGACAATAATAAAATATCATATGAAAATAAACATATAAAAACGCTACTGTCCGAATTTTGTTTCCGTGAAAACTCATCTAAAGAAAATTATTTGGGGCACCTGGTTGATACGCAACTGTCGAATCATTTTATCCCAGGGCGACCCTTGATAGATGTGGATGGAAACCAGTCCTCTGTTGGCAAAACATTGCTGGCGGACACATCTTACTATCTGGCCGAAAGGCAAGACGCGGAACACGTAACATACTGTGAAGATGCCGAGGAATTTGACAAACGGATTGGCGCAAATTTGATGAAAGGACATAGAGTAGTGGTGATTGACAATGCAAAAGCAGACGGGCGCATTAGAGAAATAAGATCGCAATTCTTGGAAAATCTAATCACAGCCCCAAGAATAAATACGCGTGTGTTAGGGAAAAGCTTAGAATACAGTAAATGTAACAATTGTATTTTCATCCTGACGATGAACAACACAAGATTATGCGCGGATTTAATAAGCCGAGCGCTGCCTGTAAATTTATACTATGAGGGTGCAAGCAGAAAACGCAAATTTCACATCATAGATCTAATGCAATATGTCAAAGAAAACGCGGTAGAAATTATTGCCGAACTGCGCGGGATGGTTGAAAAATGGAAAGAGCAGGGCATGCCTCTACGAACAAATTTGAACTTCAGATTTCGCGCTTGGGCGCAGACAATTGGCGGTATTTTATATGCCAATGGTTATGTTGATTTTTTAAAAAATATTGATTCCTCAGAGCAGGAAATGAACACAGAAGTGCATGATCTTAAAGACTTAGCCGCCGATGCTAAAAATAAATATATGAGCGCGCAAGATTGGGCAATACTGGCCGAATCTAAATACGTATTTTCGGAGTTAAAAAACAAAAGTTTGCGTGCAAAGAGCCAATTTATCTCGGCTGTTTTCAAAAGATATTCGAATGATAGTATGTGTGACGATAACAATTATTTTCAGATAAAACAACAACTTAATCAGAAAAAGAATGGAATTGAGTGGGCGTTTATCGATATTGCAAAAACTGAAAAAACAGAACCATCGGAAATCGCTATAGACGAAATAACCGAGATTTCCGAAACTCCAGCTGAAAAAAAGGTAGTTTCGGGTATAGTTTCGGAATTGCAACCGCCTGATAATAAAGAAAGTTCCGAAACTTCCGAAACTTCCGAAACTTTTTCCGACCATGTTGTATCCCAGACAAATTTTAATAATAATATTTTTTGTAGTCAGGGTGGAATAAGGGATATAGTTTCGGAAGTTTCGGAAAACCACATAGTTTCGGAAAACTTAGGTAAGGGAGGGAATGACCTTGATTTCGAATAATATAGCTTTTGATGATAATTATTATCCATTAACCGTTTGGAAACCGGCGTTTGGCTGTGTTGGGAAATGTTTCGCATATGACGCCGAAACAGATATTATAGCTGGCTATATGATTCCGGAATATGTTCTTGGTTCGGTATTTAACGGAAAAGAATGTTTTTTACTTCCGAAAAAATATGTTAAAGAATTTTTTGAAACACATACAACTTCAACAATATATATGATGAACGCAAAATTTGATATGTTTGTAGTCGAAAAACTATGCGGTTTTGATTTTGATAGTTTGATTAGAAAAGGACAGATAATAGATATTGGTATACTGTATCGTTTAATAACGCTGGCGACCGATGGTTTTGTACCGCAAAAAAATTATAGTTTAGATGTTTTAGCAGCCACATTTCTTGGTATAGAACTCCCTAAGGACACAAAAGATTCGCGTGGAAATATTGTGCGCTTAAGTTTCGGACTTTTTTTAAATCAGGATAAAACAGTCCGCTATAATGAGATGGATATCGTTTATTTGGATTATGCTTGTAAGGACACTATTGCAACTTATAAAATCGCCGAAATATTGTTAAAAGAAGCTGCCCGAATAATAGCCGATTATAATTTACCGACAGGTTTTGGTCCATTAAGTCATACCATCCAGCTTGCTGGTGATTATGCTTTGGGAAAAATAGAACTGAACGGTATGTGCGTTGATATTCATTATGTTATGGGTCTGGAAGCAAAAATAAAAACGCAAATTAATAAATATAAAAACGAGTTGAAAGAATATGGTTATGTTCCAAAACAAAAAGGCAATGTAAAACAATATGATGCAATTATAAATAAGATTGAAAGCGAACATAATATTAAAATTCCGAACACGCCTTGCGGAAAATATAAATCTCAAAATGCAGATAATTTGCAGGAATTTGCGGGCATACCTTTTCTAAAATGTTTTCTTGCCTAT
>JAKPEO010000106.1 GCA_029551925.1 bacterium | reverse complement strand
TGCCTATAAGCATTATGAAAAAATATTGTCTTCGTTTATTTCGAAATTTAAACAAGAGAAAATACATGCTTATTATAATTTGCTTGTAACAACCGGTAGGACTTCTTGCCGTAATCCAAATCTGCAAAATCTGCCGCGCCATGGCGGCGTTCGCGAGTGTTTTGTTCCGCAATCGGGATATTATTTTTTATCTGTTGATTTTAATCAGTTGGAATTAATAACGCTGGCGCAGGTTTGTTATTTTATGTTTGGCGAATCTAAAATGAGGGAATTGATAAATGATGATGTAGATCTGCATAAATGGTTTGCGTCGAAAATATATAACAAGCCCGTCGAAGAAATTACAAAAGAAGAAAGACAGGGCGCGAAGGCTTGTAATTTCGGGTTCCCGGGCGGGATGGGCGCGCAAAAATTTCAGCAGCTTGCTAAGTATAATTATGCTGTTTCGCTTAGTATTGATAAGTGCGTAGAGTTGAAAAAATTATGGGTTGAAAAGTTTCCCGAAATGAAGAAATTTTTAGCGTCAAAAAAACTGAATGAGAAGATAAATTTTGAAAATTACGAGGAATATACCGGTCGCTCAAACGAGTATGCCGAGTATGTTTTTAAAGGCATTATCGGCGGAAATACTCACACATATCAGACCAATAGAAAATACGCTGACAAGGAAATTGAATGGGCGTGGGGCTTGATTACCGAAAAAGAGTTTTTTGAAAAAAAATCATTTTTAGGACAGATATATTTAAAACAAGGGAGCTCTGAATTATTAAAAGCAATAATGGATGCTGTTGATCCTGTTGCAACGCTTACTGGGCGGTTGCGCAACAATGTAAAATACTGCGATTCGAAGAACACGCCATTTCAGGGGCTTGCCGCGGACGGCGCGAAACTGGCGTTGTATAGGTTGATTAAGCGCGGATATCGCGTTGTGAAGTTTATACACGATGAGGTGATTATCGAACTGCTGATTGAAAATTGCAATCATCGCGCGGAGGCGGAAAATATCAGTAAAATAATGATTGAATCAATGAATATAGTTTGCCCTGATGTTGTTGTTAAAACCGAGTATGCGCTTATGCGTAGATGGATAAAGGGGGCAAAGGCGGTTTATGATGCGAGCGGCAGCCTTGTGCCTTATGAGGTAGATAAAACCCAAGAAAACACGCAAATAGCAGTTGAAAAAACCGAGAATAAAAATCAAGAAAATGAAGAATTTGCAGCAAAAATTGAAGATTTGCGTAATGTGTTATTAAAAATAATTGATAAAAAAACGCAAACCATAATGTCTGAAAATGATAGCGTAAAAAAAGAAACAGACGATGACATTGCCGCAGAAACTCAAAATTACGATGTTGAAAATATTTCTGATATTGCCGAGAATTGTGATATAAAAAATCATAGCGCAAACGAGTATGATAAAAATAATCATAATACAGCCGGGTATGATAAAAATAATCATAGCGCAAATGATTGTGTTAAAAATGCGCATAACGATTATGATTATGATGAAAATGCGCATACCGCTGTTGGTTGTGATAAAAATGCGCATAATGATTATGATTATGATGAAAAAAATCATAATGGACTTGAAAATGATGCGGGAAATTTAATTGAAAATCAAGCCGAAAATTTAATTGAAGTTAAAGATATTGATGAAGAAAAATGCCCTGAAAATATTGATGAACAAGCAGAAAACATTGAATTAATTGACGATTCAGATTTTCGATTTTTCTATGAATATTTAAAAGATTTTGATATTGTTATGATAGATAAATATTTAAAAATTACAGATGAGCGCAAACATGAAGTTTACGATTTCTACACAAAATTTTGTCAGTCAAATAATATTCAAATTATAAATTTTAAAGTGTTTTTTAAAAAAGTAAAATGGAGATATGTTGCAAGCAGAATTTAAAAAAGTGGAGGAAAAAAATGGAAAAATTTAAATGGCGGGGCGGATAAAAGTTAAATCTGCGATTAATGCGGCAAAGTAAATTTGTAGTTATTGTAAGTTTGTTTTGCATGTGCTTTTATTTTTAAAAAATTTTTAA
>JAKPEO010000090.1 GCA_029551925.1 bacterium | reverse complement strand
ATCGTCGCGCGCCCCAAGGGGCTGCTGATATGCTTCGTCTCCTGACTTGCGGCTACGAAAAGACGCCGTAGTCGTCAGTCGACTTCGCCTATCAGCGCCCTGCCGGACATTTGCTCCGATGACTTCGTCATCTCCGCAAACGTCGGCAGGGCGCGCGACGATAATCGCCAGAGTTTTTAAGAAAAAAAGATAAATTTATTCGTTTTTTAAAAATTAATTTGCGATTATAAAACATAACTTGAAAAATAATCTAAAATATGGTATAATAAATTTATGAAAATAAAAAAAATATATTTAGATTCATCTGTTATCGGCGGATGTTTTGACGAAGAATTCAAAGTTTATTCAAATATCTTGTTTGATTATTTTGAACAAGAAATTTATATTCCTATTTTATCTCAAATTACTATTGATGAAATTTCTAAAGCACCCAATAATGTTATACAAAAATTAAAGAGTATAGAATCAAAATTACTAACAATAGATTTGCTCCCTGAAATGAATGAATTGGCAGATTTGTATATCGCGGAAAAAATTGTGACATTAACATATGCAAACGACGCATTGCATATTGCCGTTGCGACAGTAGCTAAAATTGATGTATTGGTAAGTTGGAATTTTAAACATATTGTTAACTTGGATAAAATACATCGTTTTAACTCAGTGAATATGCGAGAAGGCTATAATATTTTAGAAATACGAACTCCACGTGAGGTGATTGATTATGACAAATAAAATATTTGATTGTGTTAAAATGAAAAATGAAATTCAAGAAAAAATTTATAACGAAATATCGCCGAAAACCTCAAAAGAATATTTTGAAAAATTAATTAAAAGAACTTCAAATAATCCATTATGGTTAGCTTTAAAGAAACACAATTCATCAACAGAAAAAACTCCGACGATTATCTTATGACTGCCGCTCGCGCTTCGCGCGGCCTACGGATAGTCGCCTGCGGCGACCATCGGCAGTCATTTTCCGTTAAGCGCAATGTCCTTATCATTATGGAGGTAACAAATAGAAAATCCAATTAATACTAAAGGTTACTGGTGGCTTTCTGAAAAACCAGACGATACTAACCCTGGAATTTTATCTTACAATGACGATAATGGTATAATACTTGAATTATTTGAAGATTTTAAAGATTCTATTTTACCACAAAATGAAATGACCGCTTATAAAATCATAAATGGAATCTCTGCAAATGGAAAACGATATACATTACTAAATTAGTTTGTTCAAAATAAATCTCATAATATACCTGGATTTTCTATAACTACAATTTTAGCCAACACATTATTTGAAGGATTTTGGGTTAGTAATGAACAGGAAATAAAATTCAATACATTGAAAACTTCATTTACATATTTAACCCGGATATTTCATGAAGCAAGTCAATAGGAGAAAATATCCGAGTTAACCTGCATATCACATTTATGATTTGAAAATTTTCTGATAAAATTATAAATTTCATAGAAAACAGCAGATAAAAAACTGAAACATTCAAAAATCGCAGATTATTTTTTTTTATTTTGACAGAATTTTTCCGTTAATTTTAATCGATTAATATATTGT
>JAKPEO010000066.1 GCA_029551925.1 bacterium | reverse complement strand
AAGGCGGAAAAATGGTGGTTGCTTCTAATCTTCCTGATATAGGTATTAAACCAACTGAATTAAAAGATGAAAAGACCGAAAAAGTAGTGTCATTTTCAAAAAGAGAATCTTCTGATGTGACAGAAGAATTAACACAAGCGGTATCTGACGGTAAACTTGAAATACGTCAGACAGAAGAAGGGTTAGTTATACAAATCACAGACCAAGTGTTATTTGAAGGTGGTTCGCCTGATTTAAAATCAACAGAGGCAAAAAAAATATTAACAAAAATAGGAAAAGTATTAAATAGCGTTGAAGGATTGCGCGATAGAAATATTCGCGTTGAAGGGCATACAGATGATCAATCAATACCATTTGTAGATAAGGGAATAAAATATTATTCTAATTGGGAATTATCAGCGATTCGCGCTACTAATGTTTTAAGATTTTTAAATGAAAGCGCGGGCGTAGCGGCGCATAGATTATCTGCAACTGGCTATGGCGAATACAGACCATTACCGAAAAAATCTGATGAAACCGATGAAGAATGGCGCGCTCGTAATCGTAGGGTCGATATTGTAATTTTAAGAAATAAAAGTAAATAATTTTTTCAAAAAAATTTATGGAGGCGTAGATAAAAATGGCAAAAGAAAAAGAAGAAACAACTGAACAAGAAAATACACAAGAATTACCAAAAGGGAATAAACCGTTATTAGTAAAAATTTTAATAGGCGCTATTGCCGGCGTAATAATTATTGGCGCAGTAATAATTTTCAGCACGATGTCAGCAAAAAAAGTTGAAGATTCAAAATTAAAAGAAGGTCAAAATTTAGGCGGCGAAGTAGTTAGTATAGAAGATAAAGTTTTATATTCTACTTGGCTGTTGAGCAAAGGTAAAGAGCCGATGAAATTTAATTTGCGTAAAAAAGATCCGAACGCAGGTTCAGGCGCAATATTAGTAGCGCATATTATTTTAGCTTGGAATCCAGCAGATGTAGGAATGTTTAAGAAAAAATCGCCGGAAGCGGAATTAGAAATGAGACGCGAGCAATTGAAAGATATAGTCGTAAAATTTTTCTCAACACGCACGCCAGAAGAAGTGACATTAACTCATGAAATAGATTTGAAATCTGCGCTCCAAACGCAAATCAACAGCGTATTATCAGAAGATGTTGCGCGCATTACTAATATATTTTTTAGCGATTATTTTATTCAACAATAAAATTGAAAAAATATGAATTTTATTTTTTAGGAGAAAAACTTAATGACCGCTGAATTATTATCACAAGATGAAATAGATTCGTTGTTGACCGCAATATCAACTGGCGGCGCACCAGCGAGCGGTGGCGGCGCAGCAACAAGTTCAGCAGCGCCTGCTGCTACAGCAGCAGAATTACCGCCGCCGAAAGTAAAAGGAAAAGGCGCAAAACCAAAAAAAATAAAATTATATGATTTTAAAAGACCAGATAAATTCTCTAAAGATCAGATACGAACTTTACAGATGATACATGAAGTTTTTGCAAGATTAAATACAGCTTCGTTATCTGCGTTATTACGCACGATGGTGCATGTCCATGTGGCATCAGTTGACCAATTAACTTACGAAGAATTTTTGAAATCTATACCGAATCCTACGACAGTTTCAGTAATAGAAATGAAGCCTCTGATAGGCAGCACATTATTAGAAATGGATCCTACTATTGTTTTTTCTTTGATTGATAGGTTATTTGGAGGCAAAGGAAAATCTGCGAGTATTTCTCGTGAATTAACTGATATAGAATTATCTGTAATTGAAAATGTTATGGCAAAAATTTTATCGAACTTACGAGAATCGTGGATTAATGTTATAGAATTAAATCCGAAACTCGAAAAAATAGAGTCAAATCCGCAGTTTGTGCAAATTGTGCCGCCTAATGATATGGTTGTGCTTGTTACATTAGAAACCAAAGTCGGCGATGCTGAAGGTATGACAAATTTTTGTATTCCGTATATTGTTATTGAACCGATAATAAATAAGTTAAGCGCACAATATTGGTATGCTTCTGTTCGTAAGGGCTCTACTACTGAAAGTTTGGAAAGATTAAGAAAGAAAATGGATTATATAAAAGTTGAAGCAGGCGTGGAAGTAGGTAGCGCATATATTACAATCGAAGATATATTGAAATTAGAAGAAGGCGATGTTATAAAACTTGATAGAGATAGCAAATCAGATATGATTTTACATATTGATAATACGCCGAAATTTTATTGCACGCCCGGCGTGCATAATCATAAATATGCTGTGAAAATTACTGATGAAATAGAGTTGACAAAAGAACTTGAACGCGAAGATTTTCAGAAAAAAGATAAAGACGAAGAAACGAATTGAAAATAAAAAAATAAGGAGTTAAATAAAAATGGGCGGCGGGTTGTTGTCACAAGATGATATTAATGCTTTATTGATGGGCTCGGATTTTAGCGATACTTCAAGTGATAGTTCAAGCGCGGTTAGCGCTGCGGTAGAAACGCCTGCTGTTCAAGATATGGGCGTTAGTCCTAAAAAAGATTATAATTTAAGTCATTTAAAAAAAATAGTTCAGCATTTTAATGATTCAGGAAAAAGCGTAATATCTACGATTATTGGAACTGATATAGACAGCAGCGTATCATCAGTTGATTTTGTTGACAGCGCCTCGGCAAAAGCAAAAATTGCAGGGAAAAGGGTTGCATTATATACGAATTTTAATGCTGGCTTTTCAGGGAAATTTGGAGTATATGTAGATTTAGAGTTAGGCGGAGTGCTCGCTGATTTGATGACTGGCAATGGCGACGGCAGCGTGCCGCCTGCAGAAATAACAGAATTACACGAAAGCGCTATAAATGAAGCGATTAATCAGATGATTGCTTCTGGATTGACAGCTATATCAGGCGAATTAAATAAGATAAGTTTATCAACTGACATACCGCAAGTAAAGGTTGTAGAAATAAACGAAGGTTTTTCAGACGAGATTTTGGAAGGCGATTGCGCAGTCGCTGAATTAAAATTTAGTCTGATGCAATATACAGATAAACCGCTGTATTTTGTTTTTAAACAAGATACTGTTGATTCAATAAATGAAAAATACGAGCCGAAAACAGAAGCGGCTGCTGCAAAAGTTGCTGCTACCGCTGGCGCTGCTACGCAGCAAGAAAGTAAAGAAGCGCAGTCAAAAGAGAATCAAGCAAATTCTCAAAAGAATATGATGTTATTACTTGATGTGCCGTTATCTGTTAGTGTAATACTTGGAAAATCTAAAATGTTAATGAAAGATATTTTAAATTTAGGAATTGGCTCGATTATAGAACTTGATAAATCCGCGTCAGAACCGGTTGATTTAGCGGTAAATACTAAACCGATAGCGCGCGGCGAAGTTGTTGTTGTAGATGAAAACTTCGGGTTGCGCATAACAGAAATTGTCAGTCCATTAGAACGCCTCGATATAATCAAAAAAGAAAAGTGAAAAAATTAATACTTGCTTGTTTTTTTCTTGTATTTTCATCAATTTTTTTTTGCGCGGTTTTATTTGCCGAAGAGCAGCAAAATTTAAGTGAAAATTCTGAGCAAAAATCTTTTTTAAAAGAAATTCCAAAATTTAATAATGCTATTGAAACAGGCACACCGCTAAAATTTGGCAATGTTCCAGAAATTTCAATCTTTCGGCTGTTTTTTAAGGTTTTCATTACTCTGATTATTATACTATTGTTTTTTTATATAATCCGCAAATTTATTTTGAAACGCCGAAAAATTTTTACAGATACATCTTCGGAATTATTTCAGACTCTTGCAATATATCCGCTGTCATCAAATAAATC
Source organism: bacterium (assembly GCA_029551925.1). Taxonomy (GTDB): domain Bacteria; phylum JAGOBX01; class JAGOBX01; order JAGOBX01; family JAGOBX01; genus JAKPEO01. Next base: position 9,261 of record JAKPEO010000066.1, on the reverse strand, counting down.
GCTGCAGATAATAGAATTTTCAGATTGTCTTTATTTATTAGCGATTAGCGACAATAATATTTCGCTGATAGAAAAAATTGAAGATAAAGATAAAATAGATACTATTAAATTATATGCGAATATGAATGTATCAGAAAAAGAAAAGCAGAATTTTTTAAATTTTTTTGTTAATACATTTTCAAAAAAATATAAAAAAGAATATAAAATAGACGATTTTAAAAAAATAGATGATTATGAATAAATCAAAAAAAATATTTAATATTTTTATTTTGTTATTTTTGTTTTTTTTAATTGCAGATAAGGTATTTGCAGCGCCGCCGGTTTTGCCGAAATTAACTGTCGGAATAGAAGAAGCGCGCAATCCGCGCGATGTAGCGCTTACTCTTGAAATTTTATTTATTTTTACGATACTTTCGCTTGCACCGGGAATAATAATGATGATGACCGCGTTTACGCGGATTGTTATTGTTTTGCTGATGCTTGAACGCGCATTGTCATTACAGCAGATGCCACCGCGTCAGGTGACTGTCAGCATTGCGTTATTTTTAACTTTCTATATTATGGCTCCGACTTTTAGCGAAATAAACAGGACCGCGCTGCAGCCATATATGAACGGGCAAATGGCGTTTGGCGTAGCGTTTGATAATGCGATAAAACCAATGCGAAAATTTATGTTTAAATATACTCGCGATAAGGATTTGGCGCTGTTTTTGGATTTAGCAAAAGCCGAAAGACCGCGCACTCAGGAAGATGTGCCGACTCATATTTTGATACCAGCTTTTGTATTAAGCGAATTAAAAACTTCATTTTTAATAGGTCTTTTGCTTTTTATTCCATTTATAGTTATAGATATGGTGGTAGCGAGCACATTGATGTCAATGGGGATGATTATGCTTCCGCCTGTTATGATTTCTGTGCCATTTAAAATTTTGATTTTTGTGATGGTGGACGGCTGGCATTTGATTACTTATCAGTTGATATTGAGTTTTAGTTAGTAAAAAAATAAAAAAATAATATTGTTTTTTTTTTGTTTGATATTAAAATTTTGAAAAATTATATTTTTGTAGGAGGAATTTTATATGGCAAAAGCTAAAGCAAAAGCAGCTGTTAAACCGGCAGCAAAACAAGCACCGGCAAAAGTTAAGTATCCGGAAAAATTTACTATTACTTCTATTATTGATGCAGTAGCAACAATGACTGAATTGCCGAAGAAAAAAGCAAAAGAAGTAATTGAAGCGTATCTTGATGTTGTAAGCGCTGGTGTATTATCAGGAGCAAGAGTTCCGTTAGGGCAACTCGGTCGTCTTTTTATTAAAGAAAAACCGGCGACTCCGAAGAAAAAAGGGCGCAATCCGCAAACAGGCGAAGAAATGATTATTCCAGCAAAACCTGCAAGAAAAGTTCCTCGCGCTACATTTGGAAAAGCATTTAAAGAATTATGTAAAAAAGCGAAAGTTAAAAAATAATTGCAGTAAAATATTTGATTTTAAAAAAAACAGCCGCGAATTAATTTTCGCGGCTTTTTTTTTATAGAAAAAAATGGTGAAAATTTTATGCTTGCAAAAAGAATAATTCCATGTCTTGATGTAAATGAAGGCAGAGTAGTTAAAGGAATAAATTTTGTTAATTTGCGCGATGCTGGCGATCCTGTAGAATGCGCAAAAATATATGACGATCAGGGCGCGGACGAATTAGTGTTTTTAGATATTACCGCGTCATATCAAAAACGCAATATAATGATTGATGTAGTTGAGAAAGTGGCGTCTTGTATTTTTATTCCATTTACTGTCGGCGGCGGAATACGAACAATTAATGATATTGAAAATTTATTGAAAGCTGGCGCAGATAAAATTTCTATTAATAGTCAAGCAATAAAAAATCCGAATTTAGTGAATGACGGGGCAAAATTATTTGGCTCGCAATGTATTGTTGTCGCAATTGACGCTAAAAAAAATAGTGAACAAAATTCTTGGGAAGTTTATATTAATGGCGGAAGAATAGCAACAGGTAAAGATGCAATCGAATGGGCGCGCGAAGCTTATAATCGCGGCGCCGGCGAAATTTTGCTGACCAGTATGGATAGAGACGGCACGCGCGATGGCTATGATATTGAATTGACTGCGCAAATAGCGGACAGCGTAAAAATACCTGTAATCGCATCAGGAGGAGTAGGAACGCTTCAGCATATTTACGACGGCTTGACGCTTGGCAAAGCGAGCGCCGCGCTTGCCGCTTCGATTTTTCATTATAAACAATACACTATTGAAGAAGTAAAAAAGTATCTTAAAGATCGCAGCGTCCCTGTAAGATTATGAAAAGTTTTATTGATAATTATTGTTTTAAAAAAAATTATTTGCGAATAATTTTGAAAATTGTTTTCGGCGAATTGCCTTATCAAGTTATTCTAAACGAACTCGATATTGACGCCCCGAAAAATTATTATTCTATTGCTGATTTTGGCTCAGGCACGGGCTATTATACTTTGAAATTTTTATCTGAAAAATTTTGTAGAATAGCGTATGCGCTAGATATTAACGGAGACTATTTAGATGAACTTGTTATTTCAGCGCAAAATAACGATACTTCTCATAAATTAGAAATAATCGAAACAGATTTAATTGAGAGGACAAAATTAAAAAATGAATCAATAGATATAGCGCTGTGCTGTTTTTTATTTAGCGAAATAGCGGATAAAAATAAAAAAGATGTATTGCAAAATATACTACAAAGCGTAGCGGTTAATGGCAAATGTTTTATTACTGATTTTATTAATTGCAAGACTATTCGTAAATTCGGAATAACTTATCCGTTAGAAATTACTGAATTCAAAAAAAATCTTGCGATTATTAAAAATATAGTAATACTGCGGGAAATTGTATCAAAATACACTTATTCTTTTGTTATCCAAAAAAATGCTTAAAACTGTAAAAGATTTATTCGACTACCTGAAATATTTGCGGACATTAAAAATACAATTAGGACTTGAAAGAATAAAGTTCGTTTTGGATTTTCTGAATAATCCGCAACAAAAAATAAAATATATTCATATTGCTGGCACAAATGGCAAGGGCTCTACTGCGATATTTTGCGCTAAATTTTTACGAGCGTATCATAAAAAAATCGGATTATATATTTCTCCAGAAATATATAAATATAATGATAGAATAACAATTAATGACAAACCGATTAGCGTTAAAAAATTACTACATTATGCGAATATAGTAAAAAGCGCTGCTGTTGAGACAAAACAATTTTTGACTGAATTTGAATTTTGCACCGCGATAATGTTTTGCTATTTTGCAGATGAACGAGTTGATTTTGCAGTTATTGAAACGGGATTGGGGGGAAGATTAGACGCTACCAATGTCGGAGCGCCGATAGTTTCTATTCTTACATCTATTGACTATGACCATCAAGAATATTTAGGCAATACGCTTGAAAAAATATGTTTTGAAAAAATAGCGATATTTAGCCGAGCGAAATATTGTGTTGTCGGCAAAATCTCTAAAACTAAATATTTTATAGTAAAAAATCTTATAAATTCACTAAATATAAATAAAACAATAGATTATTTTGGCGAAGAATATAAAATAAAAAAAAGCATAGATAAAATTTATTTTCAGAATAGATTTGGAAAAATAGATATTACTAATGTTCAAAATTTTCCGGATTATCAATTGTATAATTGCGCAGCTGCGCTTCAAGCGATTTCACAAATTTTCAGCGATGATTTTTTTAGTTATAATTTTAATGAGATAATAAGCAAAATAATTTTTCCTTTTAGATTTCAAACTTTGAATCAAACAAAACCATTAATTATAGTAGATAATTCTCACAATATAGAAGCAATAAAATTTTTTTTAAGAGAATCAAATAAAATCCAGCGTCCGAAAATTTGCATATATTCTGGATTAAAAGATAAAAATTATAAAGATATCTTAAAAATGATAGTTAAAAATTTTGATAAAGTTTTTGTGTTTAATATTGAAAATGAGCGCGGCGCTGATTTAAAAAAATTTGCTGATAATAACAAAATATTTTATTTTGCAAATCCTGAAGAAATTATAACTTTTATTTTTTCTAATTTGAAATATAATTATTTAATTACTGGCTCTTATTATACTGTTCGATATTTTATTGAAAAATTGAAGAGGCAAAAAAATGTCTGAAATATTATTACCTTCTATACTTTTAATAATTGGTCTGGTTATTTTAATTAAAGGAGCTGATTTGTTAGTTGATGGTTCGTCGGCATTAGCAAAAAGAATGAAGATTTCTGAAATTGTTATTGGTTTGACTATTGTATCATTTGGCACATCGGCGCCGGAATTAATAGTAAATGTATTAGCTGCAGTAAATAAAAAAAACGAAATTGTTTTAGGGAATATTATAGGCAGTAATATATTTAATCTATTGTTGATTTTAGGAGTAGCAGGCGTAATTTATCCGATAAGTGTAAAGAAAAATACAGTGTTTAAAGAAATACCGTTTTCTTTTTTAGCGATAATTTTAATTTTTGTTTTAGGTAATGACAATTTATTTTTTAAAAATTCGCAAAATTATTTATCGATATTAGATGGTTTAATTTTATTGATTTTATTTTTCGGATTTATGTATTATATTTACACAATTTCAAAAAGCGATGCATCATCAACAGAAAAAAAATATCAAGTAATGTCAGGATTAAAAAGCATAATTTTTATAGTGTTGGGATTGATTGGTCTGTTTGGCGGAGGAAAACTTGTAGTTGACAGCGCTGTGATAATTGCTCAAAAACTCGGAGTATCAGAAAAACTTATTGCTTTGACTATCATATCAGGTGGCACATCGCTGCCGGAATTAATGACTTCCGCAGTTGCTGCGTTCAAAAAAAACAGCGATATTGCGATAGGCAATATAGTTGGCTCTAATATATTTAATATATTTTGGATTTTGGGATTAAGCGCGCTTATTAATCCAGTAAAATATGATATTGTTTTTAATTCTGATTTAGCAGTGTTGGCTGGTGCGACATTATTATTATTTTTATTTATGTTTACATTTAGCAAAAATAAATTAGACCGCATCGAATCAGCGATTTTTTTGATAATATATTTGATTTATATGGCAGTTATAGTTTATCGCGCGTAAAAATATATTTTAAGCGTCAAGTTTTAAAAATATTGCAGAGTTTTAACAATCTCTGGATTTCTGTTATAATCATCTAAAACATCTAACCCGTATATTTCATGAAGCAAGTCAATAGGAGAAAATATCCGAGTTAAAAATTTGTAATGTTGTATATTTTGTTTAAATGATAATTGATTTTCCTATTAATTGGAAACAATATAAAAACATTTGTGCATTTGTGCAAGTATGACACTAACAATCATGACACTAACAATCTAAAATAACAACCTCTTAAGGCGCCTAACATTTTTACCGCCGCGGCAGTTTTTAAAAAATTTTTATTGCTTTCAGGCGCTTTTTATGTTATATTTATTAGTAGTATAGAAAACGATATCTAACAGTTTTTTTATAACACAATCAAAATAAAAATAAAAGTTTACAAAGAGGGAATATTGTTGTAATATTAATATATGGAAAAAATAAATCAGAATATTTTTTTTGAAAACGAAAATCTAAAAATAATCAACGATGATGTATTAATTACCAATGAAATTTTAGAAAATTTTATTGACTTAATAGTCACATCACCCCCTTATAATGTTGATATAAAATATAATTCTCATAATGATCAGCTCACATATTCTGATTATTTAGTTTTTTGTGAAAAATGGTTAACAAGATGTTATCACTGGCTTAAAGAAGATGGAAGATTATGCTTAAATATTCCTTTAGATAAAAATAAAGGTGGACATCAAAGCGTCGGCGCTGATATGACCACTATTTTAAAAAAGATTGGATATAAATATCATTCCACTATTGTTTGGAATGAAGGAAATATTTCGAGAAGGACCGCCTGGGGATCTTGGATGAGTGCTTCTGCACCTTATGTTATTGCACCTGTTGAGTTAATTGTTGTGGTTTATAAAAAAAAATGGAAAAAAGTTAGTGGAAGCAGAAAATCTGATATAACAAAAAAAGAATTTATGGATTGGACAAATGGATTATGGACATTTTCTGGAGAAAGCAAAAAGAAAATTGGACATCCCGCCCCCTTTCCACTTGAACTTCCACGAAGATGTATAAAATTATTTAGTTTTGTGAACGATGTTATATTAGATCCTTTTTTAGGGAGTGGAAGCACATTAATAACAGCTTATCAAAATAATAGAAAAGGAATAGGCATAGAAATAGATAAAGGTTATTGTAAGATTGCTTTTAATCGATTGATAAAAGAAGCAAAAATTAATGAAGGAAATTTATTTAATTTTGAAGAGAATACAATATGTCAAAAAGTATTAGAGAATTAATAATTGAGTATTTTGAAAAACACCCAAATCAAGAGTTGGAACACGGACCTGTTGTTGATTGGGTTGAAAAACAATATCTTAAATTATACAAAAAGAAGCCCCGCGATACTTGGCGTGGAATAAGAAAACTTCATCAGGACGGATTTCTAATAAAAGTTAAAAAGGGAGTTTATAAATATGATCCTGTCTATGTTCAAAAAAGAGATTTAGAAGATTTTACTCCGGAACAGAAAAAAATAATATTGGAAAGGGACGGTTTTAAATGTGTAGTTTGTGGGCGGGGGAGAAAAGACGGGGTTGAATTACATGTTGATCATATAAAGCCAAAAGAATTTGACGGAAAATCTAAAATTGAAAATGGACAAACTTTATGTGCCCAACATAATTTTATGAAAAAAACATTGAAACAAACTGAAACTGGGAAAAAAATGTTTATCCGTTTATATGAATTATCGAAAGAAGAAAATAATCAAGAACTTTTAGAATTTTCAAAACAAATTCTTGAAGTCTATGAAAGAAATAAAATAAATTGTCATATCGAATGGAAAAGATAAGATTAATATAAAAAACCGTCAGTTATCTTGACACTATCCCTCGAGTGCTTTGCACTCGGCACTTCGTGTCATTTTGCCTTCGGCAAAACGAGGATAGTGTCTATCCTACTTCCGTTTTGTCAAGCAAAAAATTAAATAAATTAAGAATAATAATATTTAAAAATATATAAATATGAGCATTATCAAGGATAATTCTCCTCTATTGCAGAATAATATCTAATCACAAACAAACAGTAATTAGCAACGCGCAGTTCCTGAAGTCATTATAAAAACAACTATCTTTTCAATCTATTCTTACTTACATTTGATTCAGCAGTAATGCTTTCATGGGGCGCGCCCCCATGAAAAAAATTTTTTTTGCTGCTGAATCAAAATATTTTTCTAATCCGATACTAAAAGACCAGAACCAATCGGCTGCTAACCGTTAAACGGAGCGCGCTATAACCGCCTCCTAAAGTGGCTTTGAGCCGAGCGTTTGCATTATTCACTGAATTGTCTGCGTTACTGTTATTCTGCATTGATACCTGTATTTTCTGATGTAATACATATCAATTGATATTCACATTGACAATGCATCATAAATAAAAAAAATTATATATTTGACCTCCAAAATAAATAAAAAATTAATTTTCAATTTGTTTAATTTTCACCTGTTTTAATCTGCAATAAACGCCTTTTTCGGCAGGAGTATAATGTTTAATATCCTTAACAGCAAAGCCGAGTTTATTTTCCAAATCGCATAATTCCTTGAATTTATCATGATCGAGTTCATATTTTTTATTCGCCTTAACAAGTGAAAAAATCAGACTTATAAGATTCGGGACGCAAGCGACAATATTTTTTTTATAAATATTTTTTATCTTTTTTCTTGAAATATATTTTATTCGTATTTCAGGAATATATTGAACAGCCTTTTCAGTTGCCTGATAAATAACCCGGCTCAGGCGTTTGTTCCCCATTTTATGAATATGATTTGACGAAGCGTAATTGCCGGACTGCTGAATGCGAAGATTAAAACCGGAAAATTTTTCAATTTGTTTATAATGTTCGAAACATTTTATATCTCCGCAGCCCGCAATAAACTGGGCGGCAAGAATATCAGAAATACTTTTTATTGAAATCAATATGTTAAAATAAGGAGTTTGTTTGGCAAGTTCAATTAAATTAAGAGCAATAATAATCGTCTGATTTCATATGAATTCGAAAGTGTCAATCATTGATGTCAGAATAAGCCGCATTGGCTGATACATTGAAGCGGTATTGACGCCTATTGATTCGCCGGCATATTTTTTTATTTTTTCCAATGTTTCACAGCCGTGTTGAGATATTGAAATTTTCATGATTGCAGACGATTCTTTTTCAATATCAAGTTTTAAAAAATCGTCAGGCGTCATATATTTTTTCAGAAGATACAGGCACGTTGCAGTCTCAATATCAAAACACTTTAAAAGTTCTGGAAACACCAATCTAATAAATCCGCGCAGGCGTAGGCGGGCTTGATGCGGTTATCAATCAATTTTGAAAAATAAACGCTTAAAAGATGAATTTGCTGATAAATGGGTTCATGATATATCGGCATAATAAAATTACTTTGCTGTACTGATTCGGCAATCAACATAGCATCGCGGTTATCGGATTTATTAAAATTGCTGTGCCTCTTTCCTCGCGCAAGATATGTTGTCATCGGGCTGACATTGACCAGTGTGAATTTCGAGCGTGTTTTATTATCCGCGCTATTATTAGAATCCGCTTTTTTATTTTTCTGCTGAATATAATCGCTGAATGTTTGCCATAAATTGCAGGATATTTCAAGCCCGATTATTATTTCGCTATGATATTCTTTAGGAATACGGCTTAAAACTGTTTTTTCAAAATTAAGAAATCCTTCACGGTTGACGCTGAATCCGAATGGCTTGCTTACTGGCAAGCCGGCCGGCGAAATTATTACTGCTTTGTGAGATTTATCACGGGGCTCTATACCGACAATATACTTATCTCTGACAAGCGCTTTTCCTTGCTGAATTCTTTCAATGTTCATAATAACATCCTCCTATTATTTAAAAAATTATGTATAAAACCGCAGCAGCCGGAATTAAACAGTTATTCGGAACGTTGTTAAAAATAACAACCTCTTAAGGTCCCTAACATTTTTACCGCCGCGGCAGTTTTTAAAAAATTTTTATTGCTTTCAGGCGCTTTTTATGTTATATTTATTCGTAGTATAGAAAACGATAGGCGCAATTGGTCGTTTGAAAAGGAATTATAATATCATTGGCAAAATTAAATTGGGA
>JAKPEO010000050.1 GCA_029551925.1 bacterium | reverse complement strand
CCAGCTATAAGTTTTCTTATCAATTGGGCGATATCGATATAAAACTCTGCCCAATCGGGTGTAAAAAAAATAACAATTGCAAAACCAACTGGTTAGCCAATATCTAGTTAGGCCTAGCCGGTCTTTTATAATTACTCCATCTAAATCAAAACCGGTTTTCATTTGATTTCCTCCTCTATAAAAATTTTCAAAGGGCTTATTCTATAATACCATTAAAGTTTTATTTTGTCAATTAACGACATCGCAAGTCGTCAGAAATTAACGACATCGCAAGTCGTTAGAAATTAACGACATCGCAAGTCGTTAATAAACTGACAACTAACATTATTATTTCGTTATTTCATTAATCCGTTAACCCATTAACTCGTTAATTCAACTGGCACTATCCAAACATTGATTGAAATGAATTACATAAAAAAATGCTGCCTCCTTTCGGTCCGAAGACTTCAAAGAGGCAGCAGTGGTGTTATTTGTTGGCCTTGCGGTCTTCAAATAACACCAAGAGTATGATAGCAAATTAAAATTATTTGTCAAGTCTTTGTATAGGTTCAAAAAAATAATGAATTTTTTCCGATTTAATTATTATTTTTGTTTTGGAAAAAAATTTGTATAATATACAATATAATTTTATAATAAGTTTATAATACATTTATAATAAAACAATGGCTGAAATTTTTTGGCATAATTTAAATTTTAAGGAAGCGGCTGAAATATTAAAGACTGATATCGAAAACGGGTTATCTGAAAAAGAGGCTAGAAACCGCCAGAAGAAATTTGGTAAGAATAAGCTTCCGGAAGAAAAACCATTGTCAGGGTTTAAAATCTTCTTGGAACAATTTTACAACCCCTTGGTTTATATTTTAATTATTGCCGGCACCATCTGCTTAATTTTTAAAAGAATACACCGATGCCCTTGTTATTTTTGCTGCTGTTTTTTTAGATACCATTGTTGGCTTTATTCAAGAAAATAAAGCATCCCAGATCTTAAGAGAATTAAAAAAAGTAGTAAAATACTTAGCTAAAGTTCAA
>JAKPEO010000038.1 GCA_029551925.1 bacterium | reverse complement strand
AATATCATGTAATGATATTTCAGTTTGAAAAACAAAAAAGGAAATTAGAATTTAAGTCAAATATTTTAGATTGCATTGCTCACAAACCAATAAACATTAACTAATGTATAGGCATTTAAGCGAACCAAGAAAACAATACGGCTCACCAAAAAAAAATGACCCATTTATTTGGGTGGTATTATTTCTTATATTGTTGTTGGTTGTTAAAAACCTACTGCAATGAGAGAAGTTTATGTATCGGATTTTTACTTTTTCATCCCTACTGAAAATGGTGTAATATTTAAGCCAAGAGATGGATATTCTTATATTTTAACGCCACAAAATGCAAACTGTAAGATTGAGGGCGAATATATGGCAAAAAAAGAAATATGGGCAAAAAAGGAAAAGCTAAAGCTAAAAATAGAGTATCGTTTTTTGATTAAAGGCGATTTTATACAAAGTGAACAATTTATTTATTAATTAAAAAACAAAAAAATGCAAAAAGAAATTATTGAGATTTTTCACGGTCAGGAAGCACACCAACGAATCAACATTGATTTAGATGTAAGCGCAAAAATAGACCACAATCTAATAGCAGGTGATTTAATTGCACCACTTTTAAATGGATATGTTGACCCTTTAACAATGTACTCAAAAATAGCACATATACAGAAAATATGTGATTTAGCAACAGAAAAAATAAAGGAATTGGCTATTAATGAACGTTTAAAATTTGAAAAATCGCCTACTATTAACGGAATTGAATTTGGCTACATGAGCGGAAAATCAAATTATGATTTTTCAAATAGTCAAATTATAATTGATACCGAAAACCGTTTAAAATCGCTAAAAGAGGTATCTAAATCCTTAGCTAAAAATAGCCAAAAAATGATGGCAGATGCTGAAACTGGAGAAATGATTTATCCAGCAAAAATAAGTTTTTCAAAAGATTCATTAACCATTAAAATTAAATAAAAAATGGAAATACTTAAAAAAATATCAAATGCAAAAATTCTAATTAAAAATACCAAATTAGAAAAGTTAGGATTAAACAAATTTTCAAACTACAAATATTTCACGCCTGAACAAGTTGAAAGGCTTGTGTCGGATGCATGCGAAAATCAAGGATTGTTGACTAAGTTTGATTTAAAAAGAAATGAGTTTGGAGTAATAGGAATTTTAACCATT
>JAKPEO010000029.1 GCA_029551925.1 bacterium | reverse complement strand
GGCCTGCTGAAATAAATCAATCACCGATTGGTCAATTAATTTTTTATTTGCATAATCATCGGAAATAAAAAAATCACCTGCAATTAATATTTTCATTGTACTTGTTCATTTATAATTAATTCTCCTAATTTGTCAGAGCTCATAAATTCTACATTCGGCCATTTTTTTAAAATTTCTTTGAACAATTTTTCGGTCAATTTTAAATTTTTATCTCTGTTTTTCGAATCAATTACTCCTATAAAATTTACTCGATGAGTACAAATAACAGCAGGTTTATTGTGTTTAAAAGCAGTATTGATATCTTTTAAACAACAGTCGAGCCAATCTTTATTTGTATTTAAAGATGGTTCAAATGTGCAATTTCTGATTAAATATGTTTGATCGAATTTGTTTTTTTCTCCCATAAAATGGTATTTTTTATTTGTATTTTTTTGTTTTGGTAAAGATTCATTTTGAATATAGCTTCCTTGTAAATATTTCACACCCAAATCTGCCAATACTTTTTCGTGTTTTTCTTGCCATATACAATTAGGAGCAATAAATGATTTTGATGAGTACTTAAAAATATTTTCGAATATTTTGTATCCGTCTATCAATGTATCCTTATGAAATTCGTAATCGTCATTTTCATCGACAGCTAAAGCAGCCATAAAACTTGGATTATTTTCTTTACTTATTGTCGTACTTATGCCAAACATTTCATTTTCAAATGCTAGAAGTAGTTCTTTAGAACCTCTTCTTAAATACCTTAGCCAGCGTTTGACATTTAAATGTTCGCGTCCGTGAAATTGTGGATAAAAAACACCGCTATTTATTCCTTCGTGCCAAAGTTTTATATTATTGTTTGTTTTTTTTATCAATGTCTCGGGCAAAAGCTCATAGTGGTAGTTTTCGAAATTTGACTTTCCTATTTTTTCAAAATCCGGATTCGCTACTACAGCATTAGCTGTAATTACTGCCGGATTATTATTTTTATCTTTAAACTTTGATAAAAGCTCAAAAAGAAACATCATATCATCCTTGCCAGCTAATGAATCGTATTTGCAAAAACAACACTTATCAACATTAATGCCGTTTTTTAGCAACTTTTTATAAACATCTTTAGATGGC
>JAKPEO010000005.1 GCA_029551925.1 bacterium | reverse complement strand
TTTTCAAGTAATTCTTTTAATGAAAACGGTTTTTTTAAATATGCGTCTGCGCCAGAATCAAAACCCAATTGTATATCGGTTTCGCTTGTGCGCGCAGAAATAAATATTATTGGTATATCTTTAAATTTTTCGCTTTCTTTTAGCGTTCTGCATAAATCATAACCGGATATCCAATTCATCATAATATCTAATAAAATTATATCCGGTTTATTTTCTTTTATTACTTCAAATAATTGTATGCCGTTGACGATTGTAAATACCTCAAAATTTTCAGATTCTAAAAATTCGCGCAGTAATTCAAGCGTATCAACATCATCGTCCGTTATTACAATTTTCTTTTTTGGTTTAACCATAAATCTACTTTCTCAAAAAATTCAAAATTTATAAACAATCAGTATATTTTATTAATGTTAAAAAAAAAATATAAAAAAATCAATATATTTTTTTCTTGTTTTTTTTCAAAAAAATAAATATAACTTAAACTCAAAAAAAATTGAGCGCGGAGTTATTTATGTTTATTATTTCAGACAAAAAAATATTATGTGAAAATATTATAAAATTCGATATTATCGCGCCGGATATTGCGAAAAGCCGTGCAGCCGGACAATTTGTTTTAGTCATTCCTACCAAAGAAAGCGAACGCGTGCCTTTTACAATTATGGACGCTGATATTAATAAAGGCGTTATTTCTATAATTGTGCAAGTAATAGGCACGACAACTCAAAAATTAGCAAAACTAAACAAAAACGATTGCATTTATGCTGTTGCAGGTCCATTAGGCAAACAGACAGAAATCGAAAATTACGGCGCGGCAGTATGCATCGGTGGCGGCGTCGGAACAGCAGTAATGTACCCGATTGCCAAAGAATTAAAAAAAATAGGCAATAAAATAATCTCTATTATTGGTTCAAGAAACGCCGATATGCTGATTTTAGAACAAGAAATGCGCGATATTTCAGATGAATTTTACATAACAACAGACGATGGCAGTAAAGGGACAAAAGGCGTAGTTTTAGAGCCGTTAATGAATTTAATTAAATCTGGTAAAAAAATAGATATTGTATTTGCTATTGGTCCGGCTATTATGATGATGAAAGTATCAGAATTAACAAAACAATATAATATAAAAACAATAGTCAGTTTAAATTCTATTATGATTGACGGCACTGGAATGTGCGGCAGTTGCAGAGTTTTAATTGACGGCAAACCGAAATTCGTATGCGTTGACGGACCGGAATTTGACGGACATTTAGTAGATTGGCAAAATTTAATGATACGGCAAACAGCATTCAAACATCAAGAAAAATGCTCATTAGACAAATATTTAGAAACAATGAATTTAAAATAAGCAAGGAAAAATTATGATTAGCAAACACAGAATCGAAATGCCGACGCAGCCGGCGGAATTACGAATAAAAAATTTTGACGAAGTAGAATTAGGTTTTACAGAAGAGCAAGCGATTGCCGAAGCGCAGCGCTGCATTCAATGCAAAAAACCTAAATGCGTTGAGGGCTGCCCTGTAAATGTGAAGATTCCTGAATTTATAAAATTAATAACAGAACGTAAATTCGACGAAGCCGCAAAAAAAATTAAAGAGACAAATTCTTTACCTGCTATTTGTGGGAGAGTATGTCCTCAGGAAACGCAGTGCGAAGCAAAATGCGTACTCGGCATAAAAGGAGAGCCAGTATCAATCGGACGGCTTGAAAGATTCGCGGCAGATAATGAAACTACTGAAACAATACCGATAATCCGTAAAAAAAATAAAAAAGTCGCGGTGGTAGGCGCAGGTCCTGCGGGCTTGACTGCCGCTGGCGAACTCGCAAAATTCGGATATGATGTAGATGTATTTGAAGCGCTGCACGAGCCCGGCGGCGTATTAGTTTACGGCATACCTGAATTTCGTCTGCCTAAAAAAATAGTGCAAAAAGAATGCGATTACATTAGAAAATTAGGAGTAAATATAAAATGCAATTATGTTATCGGCAAAATTTTTACAATTGATGATTTGTTGAAAAACGGCTACGAAGCGGTATTTATGGGCAACGGCGCTGGTTTGCCAAATTTTTTAAATATTCCCGGCGAAAATTTAGTAGGAGTATATTCGGCAAACGAATTTCTCACGCGTGTAAATTTAATGAAATCATATTTATTCGGCAAATACGATACTCCTGTTGCTATTTCAGATACAGTAGCAGTAATTGGCGGCGGTAATGTCGCAATGGACGCCTGCCGCTGCGCTAAAAGATTAGGCGCGAAAAATGTATATTGCCTGTATAGACGCACACGCAAAGAAATGCCTGCGCGCGCCGAAGAAATAAAACATGCTGAAGAAGAAAAAATCGAATTTAGATTTTTAGTCAATCCAATAAAAATATATGGCGATGAAAATGGCAGAGTCTCAAAAATTGAATGCGTGCAAATGGAATTAGGCGAGCCGGACGCGTCTGGCAGACGCAGACCGATTGTAATACCAAATTCAAATTTTACAATAGATGCAGGAACTGTTATAATAGCAATCGGGCAATCGGCAAATCCGATTGCAGTTGAAAATCAACGCGATATTAAAACTAATAAATGGGGATATATAGAAGTTAACGAACAAACAGGCGCTACAAGCAAACCCGGAGTATATGCAGGCGGCGATATTGTCACAGGCGCGGCGACAGTCATACTTGCAATGGGCGCGGGCTTAATTGCAGCTAAATCTATTGACGAATATTTAACCAAAAAATGAGATGCTTCTAAAAAGTATCTTGCGCCGATTAAAATTTTGCGACCACAATGCTATTTGTCAGTCAAGATGTATGACATACCTTTTCTAATTAAAAAAATTCTTGTATTTTTCATACAAATCAGGAAATGGCTTTAATACTCGCGGAAACGCATTATGTATATATGAAATAATTATTCCGTAATTAACAATTGGCAAATCCATATCTGCAAATATATCCATTCGCGCGCGCGTTTCTTGCGGAGTCAGCATACAGCCGCCGCAATGTATCCCTAATTTATAATCGCCTAAATTTTTCGGAATTTCTTTTCCTGCAAAAAATTCAAAATTCAATTTTTTTTTTGTAAAATCAATCAGCCATTTTGGGATTTTCACTCTGCCAATATCTTCAGGCATCGGATGATGAGTGCATGCTTCGATTATCAATATTTTATCGTTATCTTGTAAATTTTTCAAACGTTCTAATCCCTTCATTACAAATTCCAAATCGCCTTTATATCGCGCAAATAAAATACTAAATGTCGTAACATTTATATCTTTCGGCGTGTCTTTTACTACTTTCATTATCGCTTGGGAATCTGTGACAACTAATTTCGGTTTTTTCTTTAAATTATCTATTGTATATTTTAATTCAAAATTTTGGGCTACCATAGCAACAGCATTTTTATCTAATATCTCGCGCAGCGTCTGCACTTGCGGCAAAATTATTCTGCCTTTTGGCGCACTCGAATCTATCGGTATTACTAAAACTACAATGTCTTCGACATCTATTAAATCTGCAATAATATGGCGTTCTTGCGCTGGTTTAAAAACTTTTGCAAGATTATCTTTTACTTCTTTTACGCCTGCACCTGTCAGTGAAGAAACATAAAAAATCGGTAAATTTTTATATTTTTTCGGTAATTCAAAATTCGCTAAATCTATTTTATTGACAATCACGCAAAATTTTTTTTTTTCGGCAATTAATTTATCAAGCATTTTCTTTTCGAAACTTGCTAAACCAGTGTCAGCTGCTATTACTAAAAACACAAAGTCAGCAGTCTTTAAAACATCATTAGTTTTTTCAACTCGTAATTTGCCTAATTTGCCTTTATCGTCTAAACCAGCAGTATCAATAATTGTAACAGGTCCTATTGGTAGAATCTCCATAAATTTATATACAGGATCGGCGGTCGTGCCCGGCACTTCTGATACTATTGCTATTTTTTGATTTGTAAGAGCGTTTATAAATGATGATTTTCCGGCATTGCGTCTGCCAATAATAACTAATTTAGGTCTATTAGCAGCAGGCGTCTCATTTAATGACGTGGTCATTTTATTGCTAAACCTCCTTTTTATCTGCTGTTATTTTCAATAATTCATTTTTTAATTTTTCAGTATTGCAATTATCGCAGGCATTAGTTTTATTCAAATTTTCTTTAACAATATTTATTTCTTCATTTTTCAAAATTTCATTATTATCTTCTAAAAATTTATTGAATTTAAAACATACGCGACATTTATCAATTTTTTCTATTTCTTTTATCATATTAGAAATTTTTATAATCTGTTTATTCGATTCTTCTGGCTTTTCGCGAAATACGCTGATAAGCATAAATACGCCAATAATAATAAATACCGCGGCGGCTAATATTTTAATATTTTTTGGCGAAATAAATTTTGTCATTAGATGTCCGAAAAATACTCCGATAAAACTTGTAAATACAAGAGCAAATGCCGCGCCTAAAAAAACTATCCACTTATATTTTACATTATCCGCTGTAAACGATATCGTGGCAAGTTGCGTCTTATCTCCTAATTCTGCAACAAATATCGAACAGAAAGTAACAAAAAATAATTTCCAATTCATATAATCACCGTCGTTTATATTTTTACAATTAAATATTTTTATTTAACAATTAAAATATATTCACCTTTAAAATTTTCTTTTTTGAATTTTTCCAATATTTCTTTTACAGCACCGCGCAGAATTTTTTGTCTATCAGTAGTCAATTCCAAACAAACTGCCAATTCCGCTTTATTAGAATAATTATAATAAATATTTTCTAATAAATTCAGCAATCTATACGGCGCATCAATCAAAACCTTGATTTGTTTATTTTTCCGCAAATCAATAAAAAATTTTTTTCGTTCTTCTTTATTTCGCGGAATTTTGCTAAAAAAACAAAAATCATCTACCTTAAAGCCGCTGACAGCAAGCGCTGTGGTTATACTTGATATTCCAGCCGCTATATCAATATCAATTTTATTTTCATAACATTTTGTAATTAAAATTGCGCCGGGATCAGCTATTATTGGCATTCCGTGCTCGCTAATTAACGCTATTGTTGTTCCAGATTTTAACAAATTAATTAAGTCGTCTGATTTTTCTGATTCATTATGTTCATTTAATTCTTCTATCCGCTTATTAAAAATTCCATAAGTCTTCAAAAGTTTATCTGTATAACGATAATCTTCTCCTATTATAATATCAGCTGACTTCAAAATTTCGAGCGCTCTTAATGTTATATCGTCTTTATTTCCAATGGGCGTGGCAACTATCCATAATTTAGTTTTTGACATAATCATTTCTTTATTGCTTCAACATAATTAAATGCAAAATCTACTACCTGCTCTCCTAAAAAATTCAATTTTACTTTTATTCTAAATTTACGATAATCTATTTTTACAATTTTACTTATCTGGTCTTTAAATGGTCCGGAAATTATACGCACTTCATCGCCGACTTTCACGCCAAATGTATAATCAATAACATTTTCTGTATCCAACAATGACTTTAAAAATTTAACTTCTTCTTTTTTTACAATTAACGGATTTGCGTTTTGTTTGTCTCGCAAAATTTTTATCAACCCAGAATTTTTCGTCCTTATTCTTTCAATTTCATATAATAATTTATTCAAATCAGGATTACTGTCAGGATTGATTAATAAAAATAAATAGCCCCTGAATATTACTTTTAATTCCTCAATATACTGCCCACGCCGCCGTATTAAAATCTTCCGTTTAGGCAATATCAATTTAAAATCATAATTTGACAATTCTGCAATATGCTCTAAATATTTTTTTACATATTCTTCTTTGCCAGTCAAAGTATTTATAACTAACCATACATAATCATCAACCGCATCTATCTTATCCAAAAATTCCATATGATATTAACTGTCCAATAAATTTCGACAAAATTTAAAAAAATATAATTATAATGATTTATTTTTAAATTGTCAATTTTTTATTGAATTATAAAATTCATTTAGTATAATAATCAGATTTTTGGGAGTATAAAAACAAATGAAAAATTCAAAAAATAAAGCGATTGTAATTTTTTCAGGCGGTCAAGATTCTACTACTTGTCTGTATTGGGCAAAAAACAACTTCGATTATGTTGAAGCGCTATTTTTCGACTACGGACAGATTCATAAAATCGAGAAAAAATCAGCGATAAAAATAGCAAAATTAGCAAATATAAAATTAAATATTTTAGATATTCCGACTTTTACGCAAATTGGCGGGTCGTCGCTAACAGATAAAAACCTAAAAAATCCAATCGGCGAAGTAAAAAAAAATATTACGCCTATTTCATTTGTGCCGGGCAGAAATCTGATTTTTCTGACTTTTGGCGCGGCTTATGCTTATACAAAAAAAATTTATAATTTAGTGACAGGCGTGTGCGAAACCGACTGCTCGAATTATCCAGACTGCCGTAATGCCACAATAAAATCACTTGAAAAATCTATATTTTTAGGTATGGATTTTAAAATTAAAATTCATACGCCGTTAATAAAATTAACTAAAGCACAAGCGGTAATTTTAGCAAAAAAATTAGGCGCATTAGATGCGCTTGCATATTCGCATACTTGCTATAACGGCACGTTTCCGCCGTGCGGAAAATGTCCGGCTTGCATATTACGAGCAAATGGTTTTGAAAAAGCAGGGCTGCCAGACCCATTGCTTGAACGAACAAAAAAATTAAAATCAAGGAGTAAATAAAAATGAATCAGACAATCAAACATATTATTTGTGGAATTATTATCGGAACAGCTAATATTATTCCGGGCGTATCCGGCGGCACAATGGCTCTCGTGCTCGGCTTTTATGAAAAACTAATAGCCGGCATAAATAATATTTCAGTTAATACTATAAAAATTTTTCTGCAGGCATTATCATTTAAAAAAGACAATTTTGAAATTTTCAAACAAGAATTTCTAAAAATTGAAGGTCCGCTATTATTAAAATTAGGAATTGGCGCAATCATCGCTATTATATCGCTCGCTAAATTATTGTCTTATTTGCTAATCTATCAACATAACGCCACCTACGGCTTTTTCTTTGGATTAGTCCTTGCATCGATATATTCGCCTTATACTCTCATCAAAAAAAAATCTGGCACTGTATTTATTTCAATTATCATCGC
Source organism: bacterium (assembly GCA_029551925.1). Classification (GTDB taxonomy): domain Bacteria; phylum JAGOBX01; class JAGOBX01; order JAGOBX01; family JAGOBX01; genus JAKPEO01. Next base: position 2,823 of record JAKPEO010000005.1, on the reverse strand, counting down.
TGCAATTTTTGTTATTGCTATTTCTAATGCGATGTCCGGCGAAAAACTAATAAAAAAAGCGGAATTAAAACAAGCGGTTAAACAGCAAAAAATAAATTCTTCGGAAATATCAGCGTTGCCAAAATCTCAAAAAAATTTTTTTGATTTTCAGAATATAGATTTTGTTCATTTAATATATTTATTCATTTCAGGCGCTATTGCTATTTCTGCAATGATATTGCCCGGCATTAGCGGATCATTTGTTTTATTGCTAATGGGCGCATATTTTGAAATTTTAAAAGCGATTGCTGAATTTAATTTAATTATATTAATGGTTTTCTCGCTCGGCTGTTTAATCGGCATAATACTATTCACAAAACTTCTAAACTTTTTATTAAATAAATTTTATGATATAACTATGGGCTTCTTGACTGGTTTAGTGCTCGGCTCGCTATGGGTGATCTGGCCATTTAAAACGCAAACGCAAATAGGCGATGAAATAATTTATCTAAATAACATTATCCCATCAACAATTACCGCAAATGAAATTATTACCTGCTTATCTTTTATCAGCGGCTGCGCAATTGTAATAATTATGATTTTTTTGGCGCCAAAAGAAAAATAATTTTTTATGAATTATTCTAAACAAATTTTAGAGTTAGTCGCTATTTTAAAAAATATTTTTAGATTCGCAATGTTCAATTATAAGGGCTCAATTTCTATCGCAGAATTGAACGAATGGATAAATAAACTTGATGACGCGGTTAATAACAAATTTTCAGAATTATTGGCAAACTCTAAAAAATATGATTTTTTAAAAAATGAAATTTCTAATATTAAAAGATTTTCAGAAAACGCCGAATATTTCAAACTCGCAAATTTAGCAAATAATCTATATCATAAAATTTCCGAGCTCAACGGCAAACAAATAAAAGAATACGATTTTCAAATTTTAAACAGTGATACACAACAGCAAAAATCTGAAAATTATCTCAAAAACAATATTATTTTAGCGTTAGATAATATCCGTTCGCCTTTTAATGTCGGCGCTTTTTTTCGCATTGCCGATGCTGCCGGCATCGCTGAAATAATATTATGCGGCTTCACGCCAGCACCTGACAATAATAAAGTCAAACGCGCAGCTATGCAAACTGATAATTTCATAAATTGGCGATATTTCAAATATGCGGAAGAAATGCTTGAATATTTACAACAAAAAAAAATTGCAGTTACTGCAGTCGAAACTACTAATACTGCAAAAAATTATTTTGATGTTTCTTTTAATCAATCTACCGCGTTAATTTTCGGAAATGAAGAATTTGGGGTAAATGAAAATATTTTAGCGCGCGCAGATAACATAATCAAAATTCCGATGTTCGGCAGAAAAAATTCGCTTAATGTCGCTGTATCAGCAGGCATAATATTATTCCATATTTTAACTAAAATTCAAAACTAATTTTCTTACTTGAATACAAGCATTGTCGAAGTCTGGTTTATATTACCGAAATATTGCTCGCCATAAGTGCTGAACCCTGCGGTTGATATGCCTTTAAATGTAAGTTTTAATTTCGTAGTTTTTTGCAAATTAGGATCATTTCCGACTCTTGTTTGAATAATTTTGTCAATTATCATTTTTATTTAGCCAGCCATAAAATACGCCTTCTAACTTAAACTTATAGATATATTATATCTATTATTAAATTAAAAAAAATATATAAAAAAATTTAGAGAAAGCATTAGAACAAGAGAACACTGCTAAAATTAAATGTTTGTCACAGCAGTATGTATATAAAGTCCCTATTTTTGTTTTTTTATAATTTTAAATGCAAAATAAAGTGAATAACAGAATATACGAATGGTACGCCCGGAACGATTCGAACGTTCGACCCACAGCTTAGAAGGCTGTTGCTCTATCCAGCTGAGCTACGGGCGCAATTTTTTAGTTAATTTAATTGAAATTCATTCTATATTTTCTTATTTTGTTTGTCAATATTTATTTTTCATAAAAAAACACATTTAATGAAGTAAAATAGTATTTTTTTTCGCAGCCGCGTAGATTCGGCAAATCGCTAATGGTGTCAAGGTTTGAAAATATATTCAGCGGCAATAAAGAACTATTTCAAGAATTATATATTTACTATAAATGGCATTTTAAAAAATATCCGATAATAAAAATTGATTTTAATGAGATAAAGAAAGATACCAAAGAAGTATTTGAACAAAGTTTGTTAAATCGATTAACTGAAATAGCGGGAAAATATAATTATAAACTTAAATATGATAATTATAAAGAATGTTTTTTTGAGTTGATAAAATATTTAGGGCGCGAAACCAAAGTAGTAATTTTAATCGACGAATATGAGAAACCGATAATAGACACATTAACAGATTTAGAGATATGCAAACAAAATCGCGAGATATTAAAAACTTTTTACGGCACAATCAAAGCGCTTGATGAATATATCCAATTTTGTTTATTAACCGGCGTGACAAAGTTTTCAAAGACTTCAATATTTTCAGATTTGAATAATTTATATGATATAAGTTTAGATAGTAGTTTTAATAATATGCTCGGCTATACAGACGAAGAACTTGAAAAATATTTTAAAGAATATATAGACGACTGTTGTAAAGTAAAAAAAAATGATAAAAAAAATTATTACAAAAAATCAAGCGCTGGTATAACGGCTACAATTTTTCAGACGCAGATAATTTATATAATCCTTTTTCAATATTATTATTTTTTGATTCATATGAATTTAAAAATTATTGGTATGAGACAGGCACGCCGACTTTTTTGTTAAATTTATTGTATGAAAAACAATATGATTTAAGCAATTTAGA
>JAKPEO010000003.1 GCA_029551925.1 bacterium | reverse complement strand
TTTTTATCCCGACATTAATAATACTCTTTTTTCTGTCTCACCTCCATTTTTATTTTTTATAATGCCACTTTTGATTATTCTATATAGGATTGTAGATAAGATTATTAGACCAGAACACTAAATCCATTTTCAATCTTAACCACATCCTTGTGACACATATATTTTATAACTTATTCATTACCAATTATCGACAAAAAAAATAAAAACTTTAATTTTTTTTGTTATTTTTTATTAACTTTTTATTTTTCAAACCATTAATTAACAAAAAAATATGATTATATCAGAAATCCAACCTAAAAAAACAATAAAAACATTAATACAAAAAAAATAAAATTAGGAATAAATAAATAAAAAACAGGTGTAAGTTGAATAAAAATAAATAAGAACATCAAAAAAATATGTTTGAATATATATTATGCTTATAAATAATAAAATTTTTATTGTCAATTTTTTTATATCAAAAATTAAAAAGTTAATTTCAACGAATGCCCCACAATTAAAATATTAAAACTTAAGAATTTTTACAATATTTTTAATTTATAAATATTTAATTATTGAAAATGGTGAGTTAAAAAAATTTATAGATTTTTTTTTTGCATTTTTTGAAAAGTTATAATGATGAAATAAAATTTATTTTTTTATATATGACTGTGTAGTATTTTTTTTGTGGCATTAAATTTAATTGTAGATTATTTTAGATTTTTATTAGATTTCTTGAAAAGTATAGATTAAACAGCTGGTATCTAATTATTCAATGTCCCACAAAGATATATCTTTATTAATACCTTCGCCGCCCGGCTGACCATCTGCGCCATAACATATCAAATCAAATCTATTGGGATTTTCTATTCCTGGAAAAATATATACATAATTATTGCCCCACGGATCTTTCGGAGTTTTTTTTGCTTCTAAATATCCGCCTTCTGGATAATTTTGCGGAATACGGCCAGTAGTAGGTTTTTCAATAAGCGCTTTCAATCCTTGTTCTGTATCAGGATAAAATCCATTATCATTATAAAACATTTTCAGTGCAGTCTCAATTTTTTTCATTGTCATTTTAGCGGCGTTGATTCGCGCGTCATCTGTTTTACCTGTTAAATTTATTGAGACAATTGATATTAATATTCCCAATATAGCCACAACAATTAAAATCTCTATTAATGTAAAACCTTTTTTGGAATAGATATTAAATTCTTTTATCGGTTCGTCTACTCTATAGTTTTTAGAACTTTTTTTTCCTAACAATTTTTTATAATCAAAAGGTCTATTTGCCGCAGATATAAAAGGCCTAACAATTTTTAAATTGTTTTCTGTAAATTTTTCGCCTTTTCTTATAGATGCTGCTGCATATATCGTGCGTCTTGCAAACTTTTTTATTTCTGATTCTTTCGCTAAAATTTTAGCGTCTTTTTTGCCTGTGCCTAATGCTTTAATTATATCTGTTATTTCCGCTGTCATTCTTTTAAATTCTTGCGGCTCTGTAGAAATCGGATTGTCTATAGTCCCTAATTTTCTATCAATTGTAAAATGCTTTTCAAATACTCGCGCGCCTAATGCAGCCGCTGCGCAGCATAAATGCGAACCGAGCGAATGGTCTGAAAAACCAACAGGACACTTATATTTTTTTTTCAATTCAGCAACAGCCAATAAATTCGCATCTTCTGGGTTTAGCGGATAATTGCTCACGCAGTGCAGTAGCATATATTTTTTATTATATTTTTTTATAAAATTAACTGTACGAGTAATTTCTTGATAATCTGAAAAACCGGTTGACAATATAATCGGCAATTGCGAACGCGCAGCAGTTTCCAATAGCGGCAGACAATCAAAATCGCCAGACGCAATCTTCAATATTTTCACTTTCAAATCATTAATCAAAAATTTCAAAGTCTCAACATCAAAAGCAGTAGAAAAAAAATCCACTTTATATTTATCGCAAAATTCCATTAATTTAAAATGATTTTCATTTGATAATTCATTTTCTTTTATTATTTTATATGCCGGTTGAGTTTTTAATAATAATCCGTCAGCTTTGAATGATTGAAATTTTACAGCATTCGCGCCGCTCTCTTTTGCCGCAATTATCATCTCTTTTGCTAAATTAATGTCATTACAAAAATTAAAACCAATCTCAGCTATAAAAAAAGCGGATGTTTCTAAATTTACTGTCTTGTGTTTTAATTTTAAAATCATATTTTTTTCCTAAAAAATAAACTCCGGTATTTTTTCGGTTTGCGAAATTAAATTTTTGCCTGTAATATTAGCGTCATCTATCAAAACTTTTTTTCTTAAATTATCATTAGTCGGCAATTTTACAATAATTGCCAATTCTTCACTGCCTTTTAATTTTTCTATTGTTATCTCTGAATTTTCATAAATTTTCACATTTTTTTCGATTTTCGCAATAACTTTAACTTTATCTTCAATTAATTCTAAATCTGACACTTCGCCGATTTTATTATTATCAAGCAATATCTTATTTCCTACATCCAATCCAGACAGATTATCGAATAAAATATTGATTGTATAAAAATTTGAAGTTTCTATTTTTTTTTGTTTTTCTAATTTTGAATCTTGTTGTTTATCTTTATCAGCGCACGATAAAAAAAATAAAACAGTCATTACTAATAAAAAATAAATGCTATTTTTTAAAACACTTGATAAATTCATCTAATTCCATCCAGCCGGCTAAAATTACTAATGTTGAACAAAAACTTATTAAAAATAAATCGTAAGGCGTCATTCCATCAGTTTTTTTATTTACAATATCCGGAAATTTCTGTCCTGCGATTAAAAACATAAAAAAACAAACTATTCCAAAAATCAATAAAATAACAGCAAGCAGTAAATTGCCGTATTTGAATTTGTTTTTTAATACAAAAACCAATGGCTGAAGCATCAGCGTTATAATAAAAGCATTGATTATCCCTTCTATTTTTGTAGTGCCGCTCGCAAAAGACAACATATCTGTTACGGCATATATCAATATCAACGCAGCAGCAAATATTGAATAAAATATTGAAAACTTATTAGAAAATATTAATGCCATCATTATTTTAAGTTCTTCAAAATAAAAATACATAGTTGACAGCAATAGAAAAACAATACCTGTATTTAATAAAATTATTTTAAATACAGTCACATTAATTTCGCGTTCCGCAGGATTGCCGCTTATTTCGACAAAATAAAAATATAAAAATAAAATAGCGCACCAGACTATTGCGTTCAACATAAAAAAATGCTTAGTCTTATCCATCGTCTAATCACTCCGGTTTATTTTTTTATCTTTTTAGAAAGTTTGATAAAATTATTTTTTTTCTTTAAATCAAAATCTATCATAAAATTTTTTATATAATTTGTCAATTCATTTATAAGTTTTGATTCATTGGTTTCAATAATTAACACTACTACATCGTCAGTAAAGCAATAACTAAAATTAATTTCGATTTCTTTATCTGAAAAATCATACAAATTTATATGTTTGAAAAATGCGTTTAATTTTGAGGAAATATTGTATTTTTCGTCATTTTTAATTTGCAGTTTGTTTATTAAATCATTAATCATAAAAAAAATTTCATTTAGATTATCGCTATTATTTTTACTTTTGAAAGTAATAAAATTATCATAATGCTCGATAATTTCAATTGTTGAATGCTGAGGCTCGAATAATAATTGATTGATGGTTTTTAGCACTTTATTTATTTGAAACGGTTTAGTTAAATAACGATAAACGCCTAATTCCAGTCCTTCTATTTTATCTTCTACTTCTTTTTTCTCTGATAAAATAATTATCGGCACCTTATTGGCATCGACAAACTGCGCATGATATTTTTTTATAAACTCAAAGCCATTTAAAATTGGCATTTTTACATCGCTAATTATCAAAGACGGATTGCCGTTTTTAGTTAGCCAATCTAATGCTTCTTTGCCATTATGGGCAATGCTAACTTTAAAATTAAATTCTTCCAATTGCGAAGCAAGTATATTACAAATATCTAAATCGTCTTCTACAAGTAAAATTGAATATTTCATTTTTTTTGTTTTTTTAAATATAGCAACTTATTTTGTTGAGCCATTACTTTCGAATACGGCGGCACTGATTTAGTGAGCCAGACATTACCGCCGATAATCGAACCTTTACCAATAATTGTCGAACCGCCTAATATCGTAGCACCCGAATATATCACGCAATCGTCTTCTATCGTCGGATGCCGTTTATTCAATTTTTCAGGATTATCTATATTTTTCTTGTTTTTCGGCACGCTCAATGCTCCGAGCGTCACGCCTTGATAAAGTTTCACATTATCGCCAATTATCGTAGTCTCGCCGATTACTACTCCTGTTCCATGATCTATAAAAAATTTTTTTCCGATAGTCGCGCCCGGATGAATATCTATACCTGTCGCAGAATGCGCGCATTCTGTCATTATTCTCGGTAATAGCGGCACGCCCATTTTATACAGACAATTAGCAATTCTATAAACAAATATCGCTTTAAACCCTGGATAACTAAATACAATTTCATCTAATGTTTTTGCAGCCGGATCACCGTCAAATGCGGCACGTATATCATCGCATAAAAGCTCGCGAATTGCAGGTAATTGCTCGATAAATCCTCCCGCTAATTCATTTCCTTTATTATAACAATCTAAACATAACTTATAATGTTCAGATGCGCATCTGTGCCTAAAACTTTTAGAAATTTGCAAAGACAATTTCTGAAATAATTTAAAAATATTCAGACCAATAGAATAATGTAGCGATTCATCATTCACATCTTGACTGCCGAAGTACCCGGGAAATAATATTATTTCTATATCTCCGATGATTTCTATTATTGATTCTTTTGACGGTATTTTTTCAATACCTAAATGTTTTAATTCTTTTTCAGTTTCTATATTATCAACTAATTTCTGTATGACTTTCGGAAATTTTGAATAAATTTCAGTTAATCTCTGCTTACTAACATTTTCTGAAATATTTGTGCAGTGCAGTGACTGCTGACGCGCCGCCGACGCTGAAACATTTTTTTTTCTGTTAGCCATAAATAAATCACAATCCGATAAATTCAATTAATTTCTGAAAAAAATTTTTTTTCAATTCCTGTTCGACTAATTTATCTACTTTTTTGCTCTTGCCTTGAATTGCGCTGATTTCTCCGCGATTATAAGCACGCACTAATTTGCTCCAAATTTTATGAGAGTTCGCTAATTTTCCGCCTTTCTCGCGATAATTATGCAATTTATCTAATATGAATTTTTGATTTATCCCTTCAATTTTTTTATTTTGGATATCACTTATTAAATCAGCAACTTTACTATCTTTGCCTAATACTGAATACAATAATGACATTATTAAAATAATATCGTCTCTTTTGCTGCGTTCTGAAATACTAATTCTATTCAAAGAGCGCGCTAAACTAATAGCTAATGACTCCATTTTTGGCAAAGCATCTGCGGCTAATTCTGAATGTTTTGGCAATTCTTTCAGCACTAAATTTTCTAATTTATTAACGCTGATTTTTTGAAATTGTCCGCTTTCTACAGCGCTTAATAAATTTTCAAATTCCCATACTACTAAATTTTTATTCGTTTGTTTCATTTTTCTATTTACCAGTATTTTTTATATTGATCTGAATCAAAATAAACTTTGCCGTCGCGATACTTTGAAGATTGTATTTGCACGCAGCCCCAACTTAAACAATACTCAGGATTCCAAAATGGATTTTTAGTAGTGCCGTAATAAATATGACATTTTGATTTGCGGCAGACCATCTCAACAAAACAGGGCCAAAACACGCCTACTATGTTTTGCGCTGAATCTTTCTTGTTTTTAGACGGACGGATACCTATCGTAAAATTTTTATATTTCTGCAATTTCAAATTTTTTTCTGTGATTATTTTATAAACAGACGATTTAGATATTTTCCATTTTTCTGCTAGTCCCTTTACGCCGTGCTTGTCAAGTAATGCCTGTAAATCATTTTTCTTCATATTTCTTAATTCTTCTAATCTTGATTTATTCTTTGTTCTCGGCATTTTCTACACTCCATTAATTTTATTTTTTTAATCTTGAAACGGCGATAAATTCCGCAATTTTTCTATTATCGCCGGCATCTCGGCTAAAACACAATCTACATCTTCAATTGTATTGTATTTTGAAAAACTAAATCTTATAGAACCGTGAGCATATTCAAATGGCGTTTTCATTGCCATCAATACATGCGACGGCTCTAATGAACCAGTAGTGCAAGCAGAACCAGATGAAGCGCAAATACGCTTTTCGTTAAGATACAATAATATCGCTTCGCCTTCGACATTTTTAAAACTTATATTCAAAGTATTTGGCAGCCGCTCGGCGTTTTTACCATTTACTTTGGTAAGTTTTATTTTTTCAACTAATCCGCATTCTAATTTATCGCGCAGTTCTCTGACTTTTGTGTTTTCATAATCTATATTTTTTAGAGCAAGTTCGCAGGCTTTGCCTAATCCAATAATTGACGCTACATTTTCTGTGCCAGCGCGCAAACCATTCTCTTGATGACCGCCTATTATAAACGGCTTAAACTTTAAATTTTTTCTAATATACAAAACGCCTATGCCTTTTGGCGAATGTATTTTATGCCCTGATATAGACAACATATCGATCTGCATATCTTTTAGATTTATTGGAATTTTACCGACCGCTTGAACAGCATCTGTATGGACTAACACTCCATGATTTTTCGCTATTTCGGCAATCCGCTTTATCGGAAATATCACGCCTGTTTCATTATTAGCATACATTATTGATATTATCGCCGTATCTTGACGAATAGAATTTTCTAATTCAGGTAAATCAATATTGCCATCTTCATCTACATTTATATAAGAAACCTTATATCCGTTTTTTTCTAAATATTTGCAATAATTCAAAACTGCAGGATGCTCAACTTTTGAAGTTATTATATGTTTTTTATTTGGCTGCGTCGCTAATGCGGAATGTATTGCGGTATTATCAGATTCAGTGCCGCCGCTGGTAAATATGATTTCTTCCGGCAGCGCGCCTATTAACTGCGCTACTTTCTCGCGAGCCGCATCTATTCTTTTTCGGACATTGGCACCAAAATTATGAGCGCTCGACGGATTGCCATAATATTCGCAAAAATACGGAAGCATCTCCTGTAATACTTCTGGCGCTACTTTTGTCGTAGCGTTATTATCAAGATATACTTCTCTATTCACGGATTTTTATTACTCCTCTTCTACTGTTAAATTAGCGTCAACCTTTTCTTTTAATACTTCTTCAACAAAATTTTTCAGAGTCATTTTCGCCATCGGACAGCCGCCGCACGCTCCACGCAATTTTACAATCACTACATCATTTTTAAAATCAATCAATTCAATATCTCCGCCGTCATTTTGCAGCGCAGGTCTTATCTCGCTATTGATTACGCTTTTAATGCGCTCTATCTTTTCTAAATTTGTCATTTTTTTTGCCGCTCCTTTTTTATAATATTCTTGAATTATTTTTTCTATATTCGGCTTGCATTTTCCGCACGCGCCGCCGGCTTTGGTATAATGAGTCACTTCTTCAACTGTCTGTAAATTATGCTCTTTCAAAACTTTTTCAATTTTAAAATTCGATACATTGAAACAGTGACATACTATATATTCGCCATCTGCTAATTTTTCTTCTGCCGCCTTGCCGTAATATACATTCAACGCTTTTTCTATCGCTTCCTGCGCCATCACAGAACAATGAATTTTAGCAGGCGGCAAACCGCCTAATATTTTAACAATATCTTCATTTGTTATTGTTTTTACTTCATCTAATTTTTTGCCTATTATCATATCAGTCAAAACTGACGACGAAGCAATAGCGCTGCCGCAGCCGTAAGTTTGAAATTTCGCATCTGTAATGACATCATTATCAATCTTCAAATATAATTTCAAGGCATCGCCGCAAGCAGCACTGCCCACCTCTACTACCACATCAGCGTCATCTATTTTACCGACATTATGCGGATTAAAAAAATGCTCTTTTACCTTGTCTGAATATTCCCACATTTTTTTTAATTCTTCACACCTTCTTCTAATTTCTTAACTTTTTTAAAAGTATTTATTATACTTTTATTTATTTTCAATGTCAAGAATTTTGTTTGATTTAGTCAGGAAAACTGCAAATAGCAATCAGTCTATACTTTCTCTTGCCGCTAATTAAATGTATTGATAAATAATAGAGATAAAAATAAAAATTCAAATTACCAACTTTTCCATACAACACAGAAGAATGATTACTTAATGCCTTGCGACTGAATATCCGACAGTTTTTTCAGCGTAAATTACACAATATAAATTACTAAATCGCAAATTAATAATTATACGAAAGACATCAGATATTTTTTATATAATTCTGCCAATCATCAAAAATTTTTGAAGGCGAATATTTTTTCAATATATCATTATATTGTTCAAGTATTTTTTTTCTGGTTTCTTCATTATTCAAAATTTCAAAAATAGAATCAGCAAATTTTTCGCAAGCCCCTACTTCTATTAACTTTGCGCAATTATCTATTGTTTCAGATATTGCGCCAGCAATATATGATACTATTGGAATATTAAAATATACCGCCTCAACTAATGGTATCCCAAAGCCCTCGTGTAATGACGCTGATACATAAATATCAGCGCAGCGATAATATGAGTTTCTATCATAATCGCTAATTTTATCAGTAAATATCACTTTATCATTCAATTTATATTTTTCTAAATACCGCAAACATTCATTATAATAATTTTTGCTTTGTTCTATTATTTTGCCAATCAAAATTAATTTTATATTTGGTATTGAATATTTAGTCAAAAATAAATGAAAAATTTTTATTAATTCTAACTGATTTTTATGTGGCAGCACAATGCCTGTAAAAACCAAATATCTGCAATTGCTTTCTCTCAATTTTTTGTATAAATCTTCATTGATTTTTTCAAAATGCGAAAAATCAAATAATATCGGTATAACCGCTATATTATTAAAACCCAAACCCAATAATTTGTTCCTTGAGTAATTTGACACGCATACAATATTCTTCAGTTTATTTTTATATTTCAAAAATTCAATATCGTCATTAATCAACCAATTATAAAAATCTTCTGAATAATCTTTAAAAAAAATCGCAGGAGTGACATTATGATAATACACGACAAAATTAAAATCTTTTTCTAAAATTTTTCTAATAAAATCATTCATTCCACCATAATGCAAAATCACTATATCTTTTTTATTAATGTTATTGATATTATTTATAATTTCCACATTTTTTATTTTTACATCAGCATCTATACCATCAGTTAAAATATAGGTTTTATATCCGCTTTTTTGGAAATTGGCAAACATTGAAAACACGCAATTAGAAACGCTGTCGTTATTATGCAAATGTGAAACCGCAATAATTATGCGCTTTTGGCGTTTTAAAATAACTCTTGATAATTCTAAAAATTTGCTAAACATTTATTTGCTGAAATCAAATGTGGCATATACAGGATTATGGTCTGATAGCAAGGTATCCGCAAGTATTCTAATATGACAACTGTCTTTTACATAATATTTTTTCATTGGCTCTGTAATAATTATATGGTCAATTACTTCTTTTAGTTTCTGTCCGTCAAATTCGCTCGCGGTAGTATAATATTTCGGCGGCCGAAAATCCTTTGTTAAAAATATAATTTTATTTTGTCTATCTAATTCTATCAAAGCATCTAATTCTGTATTTTCAGGTTTAAAAGAATATCTATCATTAAAATCTCCCAGTATAATTATATTTTCCATTTCTTTTTCTGCTCTTTGAAATTCAAGCCATTCAGCGAGTTTCGCGCTCTCATTTTCACGCCTGCCGCCTTCGCCTTCTTCTCCTGCCTTTGATTTTAAATGCGCTGACACAACAATAAATTTTATACCGTTCTTTTCAAAAAAATTATAAACAGGTGCGCGGGTAAATCGCTCTTTCTTCATTTCGTCCCCTTCTTCTTTTTCATTTATTACTAACCATTTCCCTCTAAAAAAATAACCGCGCGCGCCTTTAACTTTATTAGTATCCCAAATCAAACCAATATCTTGCGGCGACCTGTTATTATCTCGCAAAAATCCTTGATATTTACGTTCCGGATATTCTTTATTCAAATATTCTATTATATTATTAAACGCATCTAAATTTTCAACCTCCTGCACTGCAATTATATCCGCTATATTAAAATATTCAGCAAATTTTTCTTTTAATTTTTTATCACCTCTACGAATATTCGCACCAAAACTTCCGTAATTTTTATTATTATCATCATCTAAATCTCCAAAAAATTTCATGTTAAATGTGCAAACAGTTATGTAATTTTCGCCCTGCGGTATCTTATATTCGCTCGAACAACTTGCAAGTAAAAATAAAATTACAAAAATGATATTTTTAAAAAAATTTTTTTTCATCATTTAAAATATATACCTTTAAATTTTTACTAATATTTTAGCAGACAACTATTTTAGAAATTTCTAAAATTCTAAAATAGATATTTTTTTTAAACATCAATATTTTTAGCATACTGCGCATATGTCTGGATAAACTCGCGGCGCGGCTCAACTTGGTCTCCCATCAATACATTGAATATTTCGTTTGCTGCGACATTATCAAATATTCCGACTTTCAATAAAGTCCTATTTTTCGGGTCCATCGTGGTCTCCCAAAGTTGTTCAGGATTCATTTCGCCCAATCCTTTATATCTTTGAATTGTTATTCCGCGCTTGTTGTATTCAAGCACTGCTTTGTAAAGATCTATGCAATTTTTAAATTCCTGCGGTTCGCTTTCTGCAATCTCCAACAAATATTTATCAGCGCCAAATCTGCTAGTTTCTAAATAAAATCTACGTAAATCTTTTATATCCTTCATATTTAAAGTATCATTAGAAACCTCTATTTGCTCGCCGTCTATAATGCAGACAAATTTATAAAAATTCGGAATAGCCGTTTCTCTAATTGATATTTCTGCTAAGCGCTCTTTATAAAAATCCTTAATTTCATTTTGGATTTTTTCCATCTTTTCTAATGAACTAAATACATTCTCTATCTTCTTAAAGTTTTTTATAAAATATTCAGATTTATCGAGCGATAATTTTTGTTTAGAAAGTTTATTGTTATAATAATCCAATTTTTCGACAAACATCAAAAATTTTTTAAGGTCGTCGCCTTTTAAAATTTGCTTGCCGTCTAATTTCACTGACATCTTATCCAGATTCAATTCAATCATATAATTTTTTAATTCTTCGTCTGTTTTTAAATATTTCTGCTGCTTGCCTTTTTTTACAACATAAAGCGGAGGTTGCGCTATATACACACAGCCAGCTTCAATAAGCGGAAACATATATCTATAAAAAAATGTCAATATCAAAGTCCGAATATGCGAGCCGTCAACATCAGCATCAGTCATAATAATTATTTTCCGATATCGCAATTTTTCAATATTAAATTCTTCTGTGCCGATCCCCGCGCCAATCGCTGAAATAAGCGTGCGGATCTCGTCATTTTGCAATATTTTATCTATCCGCGATTTTTCGACATTCAATATTTTTCCTTTTAACGGCAATATCGCTTGAAACTCGCGGTTACGCCCCTGTTTCGCAGAGCCGCCCGCCGAATCGCCTTCGACCAAATATAATTCGCATTTATAAGGATCGCGATTCGAACAATCAGCAAGTTTACCGGGTAAACTGCCTGATTCTAAAACACCTTTACGCCGCGCTAATTCCCGCACTTTGCGCGCTGCTTCACGAGCGCGCGCTGCCGACAGCGCTTTCTCAATAATAAGCCTCGCAACTTTCGGATTCTCTTCAAAAAATCGCGTGAGTTTTTCATTCACAATAGTTTCCACTATTCCGCCGACTTCTGTATTTCCTAATTTCGTTTTGGTCTGACCTTCAAATTGCGGCTGCGGCACTTTTACGCTTACTACAGCTACTAATCCCTCGCGCACATCTTCGCCTGAAAAATTACTATCGTCTTTTTTAAATAAATTATTTGAAATTGCATAATCATTTATCACGCGAGTTAATGCTTTTTTAAAACCAGTTAAATGCGTGCCGCCTTCGTGAGTATTAATATTGTTCGCAAATGAAAAAATATTTTCTTGATAACTCGTATTATAAAGCATCGCAATCTCTACTGATATTCTATCTTTTTCGCCTTCCATATAAATTATTTTTTCATTAAGAGTCTGCAAACTTCCGTTAATAAACTTGACAAATTCCAAGAGCCCGCCTTCATAACAAAATACATCACGTTTATCAGAACGCTCGTCATAAAGTTCGATATTTACGCCTTTATTCAAAAACGCTAATTCCCTCAAACGCTGCGCTATTATTTCATATTTGAATTCTAATGTCTCAAATATTTTGAAATCAGGTAAAAACCTTACCACAGTGCCAGTCCTGTTTGTAGAACCCACTATTTTTAAATCGCTTAATGGTTTGCCGCGATTGTATTTTTGATAATGTATCTTGCCGTCGCGATGCACCCAAACTTCCAAATCTTCTGACAGCGCATTTACTACTGATACTCCGACGCCGTGCAAGCCGCCAGATACTTTATATGCGCCTTCATCGAATTTTCCGCCAGCGTGCAATATAGTCATTACTATTTCAACGCCTGACTTTTTGTATTTCTCAACATAATCAACAGGTATTCCTCGACCATTATCGTCAACTGTCACGCTGTTATCTTTATTAATTGTCACCAGTATTTTTGAACAATACCCGGCAAGCGCTTCGTCAATTGAATTATCTACCACTTCATATACTAAATGATGCAATCCGCGCTCGCCAGTTGAACCAATATACATCCCCGGCCGCTTGCGCACCGCTTCTAATCCCTCTAATACTTTTATGCTTTCTGCTGCAGTGTAATTCTTACTCGCATTATTTACATCTGTCATTTCTAATCGTCACCTCAATCATTTTATTAGTAATTTTTTTTATTAGTTTTTTTTTAATTCTATCTTTTGAAAATTTGAAAATTTTTGTAAATGCTCGTTAAAATCTATATCTGTTATTATTGATTGAAATCCGCTGTTCAATTCATTAATTAAATATTGCCTGCGCTTATCGTCTAACTCTGAAAATATATCGTCTAACAATACTATCGGATAACCGCCGGTCTTTTCTCTGATATATTTTATCTCCGCAAGTTTCAACGCTAATACTAACGCTTTTCGCTCGCCTTGCGAATAATAATATTTTACAATATTTCCGCTGTCTTTAAATGTCAAATCATCTGCTTGACAACCCAATAATATCCTGCTGTTTCGTATTTCCGCACCTAAAATCTTCAAAAATTTTTGCGCTGCCGCATTTTTAAAATCTTCTAATTTGCTTTTGTCTTTTACTATACCTTTTAAATTCAAACAATTTGTGCTGTATTCGATAATTAATTTTATATCGCGGTTCATCAATAAATTGAATTTTTCTACGACCAACTCCTTAAAATAATTTATAAAATTGTATCTTTTGAAAACTATTATACTTGCAAATTCTGATAATCTTTTATTTATCAATTCTATTACATCAAATTTTATTTTGCGCTCTTTAAATAATTTCAATGCTGCGCGCTTCTCGTTTAATAATTTTAAATAACTATGAAGCGCTACATAATATTCTACATCTGTTTTACTCAATATTATATTAATAAATTCTCGTCTATATACAGGTCCCTCATTTATTATATATAAATGTAATGGATTATACAATACTATCGAAATTTTTGCAATATATTCTCGGATTTTTTTTATTCTATAATTGTCAAATTTTAATATTTTATTTTTGTAAGAATACGATATTTCCGCAGTATGCTCAACTATATCTTTAAAAAACCCTTTAATATAAAAACCGTCAGTCCCTATTTTTATTAACCTTTCATCATTATGAGCGCGAAATGATTTCGTATTTGCAAGAGTATATATCGCTTCTAATATACTCGTCTTACCAGTAGAATTTTCGCCGATTACCAAATTAACCGCATTAGAAAAAGTCTGCTCAAAATTCTGATGATTGCGAAAATTCAAAATTTTTAGATTTGTGATTATCATCTATAAAATCAATGTTTTGAGATTTGATTATTTTCTATTTAGACAGCGCCGCAGCGCGCAGCGCGCGCGCTTCTGATGGAAGCGCTACAAAATAATGCTCGGGATTCATATTAAAACCATTTTTACGCACTTCATAATGTAAATGCGTACCTGTCGCTGAACCTGTATTACCTACAGTCGCAATTATATCGCCGCGTTTTACATATTGATTCTTTTGGACTAATAAATTTTTGCAGTGCGCATACAAAGTAGTATAGCCATTCTTATGGTTAATTATAACTGTGTAGCCGTATGCGCCGCGATAACCGGAAAACTCTACTACGCCGTCGCCAGCTGCATAGATATTTGTTCCTAACGGAGCTACTATATCTATGCCGCGATGAAAAGTATTATACTTAGAAAATAAAGCGCGGCGATAACCAAATCGCGATGATATTGAGCCATATACAGGCCTTAATGTCGGTGCTGAACCAGTAGCATATTTGGGATTATGTATATCTTCATCTACTGGAAAATATTCAATTTTATTATATTCGCCATTTTCATTTAATGTTATTTCTGGACCTTCATCTAATATTTTTTCGATACTATCGTCGAAATCTTTTGAACTGTTAGGCCATAAAAAACCAAAGGACATTATGCTTATACATATTATCACTATAAAAAAAATAAGTTTTCGATGCTGCTGTTTATTATGATATCTTAAAAATTCATCATAATCGAATTTTTTTTTGGGGGCCATTTTTCCTTTATTTATTTATATATTTTTAGTTAATTTTATTTTAATTTATATAAAAAGTAAAGTATTTTTTTTATTTTTTTATTTATGGAATTTAAAAAAAATGCAATTTAATGTAATTTTACTGTTTAATAATATTTTTTTGTTGACTTTTTTGTATTATAAAAAAATAAAAAAGGCGCAAAATATTTAAATATCCTGCGCCTACCAAAAAATATATTTATACAAAGAAATTAGCTTATTAATTAATCTTCTTTTTTTTCTTTACGTGCTTTTTTCTCTGCTTTACGCGCTTCACGCTCTGCTTTCTTTGCTTCTTTTTTTGCACGCTTTTCTTCTTTCTTTTGTTCGCGAAGTAATTTTTTATCTTCTTTGTCTTTTTTCTTGCTTTTCGCAAGCTTCTTCATTTCTTTCTGCCACCAGTTCTGTTCTCTGAATTTATCTTCCACGCCTTTTTCACCATAACGCATAATCAAACTATACGCTTTATATTTCGATGACCAGCCCATAATAGATAATTCTTCATCTGTAAAATTAGAAACCTTTTTCAATTCTTCATCAATACGTTTGCGATCAGGCATAACAATATCTTTTTTCTTTTTTGGCAATTCTTCTTCAGCTGCCACTTCTTTTTTTTCTGCTTTGCATTCTTCTGATGATTCAGTATCTGCAGATTCTGTTTTTTCAGATGGACATAAACACCCTGCATTTTCTCTTAAAAAATGAATTAATCCACCTACATTAGAAAATGTCGCTTCTGCTCCGCTGACATTATCCTTGATTTTTCCGCTCGGCTTACTTGATGTAAGTTCAAGTGTAAATGTTTTTTTTTCGTCTGACATTAATGTTCCCCTCCCGAATAAATTTAATTTTTAATTATTTTGTCGCTATCGACACTGGTTGCAATGTCCGGTTACTCATATTTAATATATTATTAATAAATTCAAAAAAATTGTCAAGTGTTATTTCGCCTGATTTAAATTTACGCTTTTGTAATTTTAATGTTTTTTTCAATTCTTTTGCTTGCGTTTTATCAATTTCTTTCAACTCTTTAATTACTTTCTTGCTTTCTTTTTGTTTTTGTTTTAATAAGATTTTAGTTTCATCTACAACTTCTATCTTTTTAGATTGCTTAGCTAATTTTGTAAAATCAAATACTCCACTTTTTTCTGATGATTTCTCTTTATTTTCTTTTTTTAATGCGTTTTGAAACCATTCTTCTTGACGAAATGCGTCTTCTACGCCTGTTAATTCATATCTAACAATCAAACTATACGCCTTATATAAAGACGACCACCACATTATAGAGATTTCTTCATCTGTAAAATTAGAAACCTTTTTCAATTCCTGCCGTATTTTAGTACGCGGCGGCATCTTAATATCATTTTTTAACACCAGATCTTTGCATTCTAAAATGCTTTCTTTTTTTTGCATTTCTTGACCAATTACATTTTCCTTTTCCACTTTATAATCTCACACTCCTAAAAAATTAAAAATAATTTGTTCGTTAAAATACATAATATTTTTTTTTTGTCAATACATAATTTTATTTTTTTTATTTTTTTTTGCACATTTCACCAACAGCATATTCTATACGGATTTCTCGAATGTAGAAAAATAATATTTTTTATTTAATAAATTTCTGTTTGATTTTATCCGCTAATTTTAATGTTGCTTGCGTGAATTTATTAGAATATATTGGTTTTAAAATTTCATACATTTCTTTATATGTAGTTTTACCGCGCAATAGGTCCTGAAATTTTTTATTTACAATCGGATTTGCCACACCTAAATCATAAGTCAATTTTGGAAACTTATAGAATAACCGCGCAAATTTATCTGAATAATACAAATCGCTTCTTATAGTTTTATTTATTTCATCAGAATAATTATCAAGCGATAAATTTTTGCTGATTTTTTTTAATATATGTTTCACTGCAATTTCCGCGGTTTTCATAGCATAATAAATGCCTTCGCCTGATAATGGATCAACTACGCTTGCCGCATCTCCTACTAATACTGCGCGTTCTGTGTTAATAACCAGTTCAACAGAATAACTATGCGGCAGCGGATGCCCTTTTAATATTAATTTTTTGTAATTTTTAGTGTTAGGGTGATTATCTAAATAATAATACAGCAAATCTTTAAATTTGTTAATTTTTGTTAACGCTGTGCCAATCCCACAAGAAAGATGGTCTTTTTTCGGAAATATCCAAGCATAACCATTTGGCACAATGCCCATCTCTACATTTACCGCATTTTCCTGAGCGGCTAATTGCTTATCTGAAACATACACTTCCGCATTAATTGCCCAACCGACTATCCTATCTTTTAATAAGCCTAATGACCGCGCTGTAATACTATAAACGCCGTCAGCGCCTATTACAAAATCAGAATAAAATACATCTTTATTTGTTTTCACTACGCAGCCGTTAGCATTGTCTTCAACTGCTTTAACGCTAATTTCATCAATTAATTTTACGCCGCTATTCACAGATTCGCGCGCTAATAATGTATCAAAGTCTTCGCGCATCGTCATTTTAATTTTCACATCTTCAGCTTTGAGTTTTACCGGTTTGCGAAATTGATAAGTAAATATCGTAGTATCAGAAATTAAATTAACAACATTGTCAAAATTAAAATCTATTATTTCATCAATATGATAGGGCAGTCCTGCGGCACAGGGTTTAATACGCGGGATCTTATATTTTTCCAACAGCAAGACATTCAAATTATTTTTCGCTAACAGCCGCGCTGAATGCGCGCCGCCAGGTCCTGCGCCTATAACTATCACATCATATTTTTTCATAATTTATCTTAAAATAATGGATAAATAAATGGCGCTAACGCTCCTGATGTCGAAGAAAAAAAGATTAATATCCCCATAGCAAGAATTACCAATATTAAAGGTATCATCCACCACAATTTTTCTTTCCACAAAAAATTCAAAAATTCATTAATAATCGCAAAACGCTTGCGGAACTTAATCAAAAAATAAATAAATGCAGATAATACAATAATTAAAATTCCAAAAAAAACATAAAAGCCGTAATTCGATGATTTCTCAATATGCAAATTATTATCAACTGGCTGTTCTGTTATTGCAGCTAAATTTGCTGTCTCGGCAACTGTGGATGTCATTGCAGTATCAGTATTTTCCATCTTATCTCGACCGCCTTTTTTTTATTTTAAAATTATATAATTTTGCAAAACTAACGCGTCAAGCCCGCTATTAGAAAAAGTCGAATAAGCATTTGCAGGAGTATTGACAATCGGCTCGCCTTTTAAATTAAACGAGGTATTTAATACCACCGGCACGCCTGTCTTTTCGCCAAACCGTTCAATTAATCTATAATAACGCGGATTATATTTTTTTACTACTGTCTGTAATCTGCCAGAACCATCGATATGCGTGATAGCAGGTAAAACGCTGTGTTTATCTTTTCGTACTGGACAGACCATCAGCATAAAACGCGGAGGATATTGTTTTGACACTCCGTCAAATTCAAAAAATTCTTCAGCGCGCTCTTCTAATACAGACGGAGCAAATGGTCTAAATGGCTCGCGAAATTTTATTTTTATATTAATTATATCCTTCATATCTTCGCGGCGCGGATCGCCTAATATCGAACGATTGCCTAATGCTCGCGGCCCCCATTCAAATTCATTTTGAAACCAACCGATAACTTTGCCGGATATTAATAAATCTGTTACTCTATCAAATAATTTTTCATCGTCTGTTATTTTTTCATATTTTATATTATTGAATGTCAAAAATTCTTCGATTTCTGCATCGCTGTATTTTTTGCCCCAATAGCAATGCTCCATTATAAATTTTCGCGGTTTGTTCAATAGCGAATGATAAGCAAACAGCGCAGCACCTAATGCTCCGCCAGCATCGCCAGCAGCAGGCTGAATATAAACATTGTCAAATGGCAATTGTTTTAAAATTTTAAAATTCGCTACGCTATTTAACGCTACGCCGCCGGATAAACAAAGATTTTTTTGTTTTGTTTCATCATACGCATATTTCGCCATTTTCAATAATATTTCTTCTGTAACGCATTGAATACTCGCGGCAATATCAGCGTATTTTTGATTTAATTCCATTTCTTCTTCTGTCGCAGGACGCTTATCATCATATAACGATGTTTGTTTAGTAACAAATCGCGCTTTACGATTACGCGGCGGTAATCCAAATAACTCCACTAATTTATCAGAATAGGAATCAGTTGTATGGTAATGATATTTTAAATACTGCTCGTTTATAATAAAACTACCATCTTCCTTGATTTTTAGCATCTGCTTGATTTTATCAACATATTTCGGTTTGCCGTATGGCGCCATTCCCATAACCTTATACTCGCCTTCGTTCACTTCAAAACCTAAATATGCAGTAATAACAGAATACAGCAAACCTAATGATATTGGAAACTGCAATTCTTTATGCAGTTTAATATAATTTTTATCATTCGATTTTTCAGACCAAACACTATGTCCTATTCCAATCGCGGCGGTAGTCCATTCGCCGACGCCGTCTATTGTCAAGATTGCTGAATCTTCAAATGGCGAAGCATAAAACGCTGCTGCTGCGTGAGATTCGTGATGGTCTGTAAATAAAATTTTATCAAGCGCTATTCCTAATTCTTCATGAATTATATATTTTATCCATATTTTTTCACGCATCATCGAAATCATTGATTTACAAAATAAATTCAATGTTTTCGGATAATAGTTTAATATTGTTCGCAACAATCTATCGAATTTTTTTAGCGGCTTTTCATAAAAAACTACATAATCAAGTTCTTTTGCCGTTATTTTCGCTGTTTCTAAACAATAAGCAATCGCTTGTTTTGGAAATGCGCCATCGTTTTTTATTCTTGAAAATCGCTCTTCTTGAACAGTAGTAATTAATTCGCCATCTTTAAGCAATGCCGCGGCTGAATCATGATAAAAACAACTTATGCCAAGTATATACATTTTAGTATTGCCCTATTTTTTACTAATATTGTTTTTTATAATTTTCTAATGTCTGATCAACTATTTTTCGATTCACCCAATATGTTTGATATTCGCGATTAAATCTAAAAAAATGTTTATTAAATATTTTATAGCTTACGGCAAAAGGCGTGACTATTAAAATATAAATTAATGACAATAATACTGTAGACATTATATGCCCAATAAATTCGCCAATTTTTTTCCAGGTTTCCCAAAGCCAAGATAATATTTTCATTTTTTGTTTTCTTTTATTTTAAAAATCAAAAATTAAAAGGGTATTTCGTCTTCTGGCGGTAAATCATCTGTCGGCTCATCAATCGTTTCTTCTTTTTGTTTTCCTTTTGACTGTTTTACTATTTCACTTTTAGAATCTTCATCAGATTTAGAAGTATTTTTGGTTGCCATAAATTCTTCATAACTTTTAAGAATAATATCAAACAACTGCGCTCTGCCTTCCGCGGTAATCGGATGAAATATATCTTCCCACTGGCCGTTCTTTGAACTGCGCGACGGCATTGACACCCATAATCCTTTAGCGCCGTCCATTATTTTAAAGCCCTTACAAACAAAATGATTCGCGATAGTTACTTCGGCAAACGCTTTGAGATTTTTCATTTCCGCAGGCATAATGCGAACGGATGTAAACAGTTCTTTAAAATTCATTAATTTCTCCTTATTAATAAAATTTCATCTTTTTATTTTTTCGCTTGTTTCAATTATTAAAGTCACAGGTCCATTGTTCAATAATTTCACTTCCATAAATTCCCTAAAAAATCCAAATTCTATATTTTTATAGTTATTTGTCAAGCAGAAATTTTTCAATTCTTCAAATAATTTTGCGCCTGTCTGATAATCCGCCGACTCCAAAAAATCCGGACGATTGCCGCGCAAACAATTGCCGTATAATGTAAATTGCGGCACTATCAATATTTCGCCGTTAATATCCGAGACGCTCAAATTCATTTTGCCTGCGGAATCTTCGAATATTCGCAACGCTAATAATTTTTCTATTATATATCTAATATCTTTTTCAGTATCATCTTTGCGAAACGCTAATAATACTAATAATCCTGCTGCTATCGAAACCTCCGGATACTCTCTTGTTTTGACGCTCGCATATTTTACACGCTGAACAACTGCTTTCATAATTATTTCTTGAATATAAAATTTTTAGTGGTTAATTCCAATCTACGGCTCAATGTCCTACTCAAATTAAATAAAATTTTAATAGTGGTATTTTTATTTTTCTTCAACATTTTATTAAAATTTTCTTTGCTCAAAAAATAAAGAGTAGTAGGAATAATTGTTTTAACAGTAGCAGTGCGTTTTATATTATCAATAAGCGACATTTCTCCAAAATAATCATAATTGCCTAATGTCACAATAACAATTTCTTCGCCTTTGTCATTTTGTTTGACTATATTAACTCCGCCATTTTTGATAATATACATTCCGTCTGATTCGTCGTTTTCTTTAAAGATAATGGCGTCTTTATCAATATTTTTTTCTTCGATTTCTAATGATAATTCTTCTAAATCATTAAGCGACAAATTATCAAATAACTGCACTTTGCTTAATGATACCACAGTTTCATCATCTGCTGGTTTAGTTTTAAATAAAATTTTGAAGAAATTCATATTTAGATTTCTCCTATCTTTTTTTAATAATATGTTCGTAAAATTTTATATTGTCAAATGTTATTTCCGCTTCTTTACTTAAAAGCACAACTGAAAATAAATTTATTTTATTAATCACAAATTTTTCGCCGCTTATTACTATATGATTGCCTATCTTAAAATTTGATTTTATCAAAAAATGCAAGTAAATAGTATAAACTAAATTTCTGCAGCCGATAATAGTTATCAGCGCCGCGCTTATCAGCAGAGTTTTCAAAAAAAATATTGTGCCGTTAAGAAAAACATCTTCATTAAAATTAATTATCGGCAGCGAATAATATACTACGCCCCAGCCGCCGACTATCAAAATAAATATTTCTACAACTTTATAATATTGAAAATTTATAATAGACAAAGTTATATTCAATATTGACGCTAAAAATTTCAAAATGTAAAAATTAATAATCAAAAATGCCGCAAATGCTAATAATTGTGAAATCAAAGTAATAATTGTCCAGAGCGTGCGCGAAATATCAACAAATCCAAAATTATCTACAATTAAACACAAAGTAATTGTAATAATCAGCCAATACAAAATCTGACCAATAATCCTCGACGGAATATCATTTATATGTTTGCCTAAAAAATCTAAAAGTCCGATTTTTTCCGCTAATAAATCAAACTGCAAAATTTTCAATAATCCAGCAGTTGCAATATAAATCAATTTTGCAATTATCAAACCGCAAATCAAAACAATCAGATTCTGAAAATAAATAGGCAATTCGCTATTAAACGAATTAACTATTTTATCAAGATTTAATAATAAAGCATCCACTTTATATTATCCTCCTAAAAAATTATTTTTGCGTTGTAACTTTCATTTTTATTCCGTCTGACTCAACAATAATATCTCCCACTTCGTCTGTGCGATAAACATCTTTGGAAAACGATTTTAATCTCTTTAATGTTGACGGAGTAGGATGCCCAAATTTATTACCTTCGCCGACTTGTATAAAAAATTTCGAAGGTCGCGCAATTCTCAAAAATTCTTCTGACGATGATGTCCGACTGCCATGATGCCCTACTTTCAAACCGTCAACTTTCAGCGCGCTGCCAAATGACTTAACTAATTCGTGCTCGTATTCTTCTTCTAAATCGCCCATAAATAAAAATTTTATATTTAGGTATTTTAAATAAATTACTATCGAGGTATTATTAATATTAGCATAGTCTTGATTATGCACAGGATGTAAAACTCTAATATTTACTTTCGCGTCCCAATTCATTGATTTGCCTCGTTTCGGAGTCTCGTATCTTATTCTCTTTTCTTTTACTGTCTGTAAAATGTCCTTATATGTCCGCGAAGTAACCGGCTTACCAGCATCCCACACAGAATTTACTTTAAAATTATCTAAAATATATTTCGCGCCGCCTATATGATCCTTATGCGGATGAGTTAATACCAATGTCTCGATTTCTTTAATTTTATGCTCTTGCAAAATTTCTATTATTCTTTTTCCGTCTTTTGGTTTATCGCCGCTGTCTATAACATAACATTTGCGGGACGGCATAATTAAAATAATCGCATCCGCTTGACCGACATCAACAAAAATAATTTTTAGGATTTTTCCTATTTGCTGACTGAAATCTGCTGGCTGTTTGAAACCCGGCTGAGCTGATATAACAGATTCTTCTTCATCTTTTTTGGAAATTTTTTCTTTTTTAGTTTCTTCCGGTTTATCTTCTTCAACTGATTCTGGCGCTTGTTCTTTTGTTTCCTCTTTATTTTCTTCTTCTGCCGCTTGCTGCGCTGCGGCAGCGCTGGCCGCTTCTTCTTTTTCTTTTTGTTTTTGCAGTTCTGCGGCGCGAGCTAATTCTTCTGCTTCCTTTTCTTTTAAAAGTTGTTCCGCAGCTTGTCGTTGCTGCAAGACTTTTGAATATTGAGTATAGCCCGCATATATGCCAAATAATATTATTAATGCAATTAACCCGGATATTATTATTGCTAATTTTTTATCTATTCCTTTTTTTTCTTTATATTCGCTTACGCTCGCGCCAAAGATTGTTTCAGCCATTGCTGTAATTGAGGCGATGTCATTAGCTGCGGTAGTATAGAAAAACAATTGATAATCGTATTCGCCGCTCATTGTCGGATAAACATCAGAACTTTTATAATGTTTCAGCCGCTCTTTTAGCAGATGAATATTTTTTTCAGGACCTGTGTATAATACACGCGTCTTACTAATTTTTTCTTGTGGGTCTATCTTCCAAATGCTTTTTTTAGCCATACCAATTTATTATCATAAATTACAAATTTATAAAAATCAATATATAAAAAAGCATTTAACATTTTAAATATTGGTAGTGAATCTTATTTTTTCACTTGATAATATTTTAATTTCAACTATAATCGCTTGCATTATGAAAATTATATTAAAAAATCGAAAAGCATTTTTTGATTATGAAATAATAGAAAAATTTGAAGCTGGTATCGAACTAAAAGGCTGCGAGGTAAAATCACTACGCGCCGGTAAAGCAAATTTTAAAGACGCATATTGCGAAGTCCGAAATTATGAGATTTTTCTCATCGGAATGCGTATTGAACCATATAAAGAAGGCTCTTATAATAATCCCGATTCCGAACGCGACAGAAAATTATTATTACACAAAAGTGAAATTATCAAAATAAACAACAAAATTAATGAACGCGGATTGAGTTTGATACCGTTAAATATATACTTAACAGCAAAACAAAAAATAAAATTAGAAATAGCATTAGCAAAAGGCAAAAGACAATACGAAAAACGCGAAAAAATAAAAAAGGAAGATTTAAAATTAGAAATAGCGTATCAAACCAAGATTAGAAAAATCAAATTTTAAAAATGTTTAGCAATATCATTTTAACGCTCGCGCCTATAATAAATTTTAAAATTATTATTTTGTTTGCGATACTCTCGTTTTTATCAATTTATTTTTTGCAAAAAACATATAAATCGCCAAAAAATTCAGTATTTCAAATTTTAATTTTTTTAGCAATTTTATTATTTTTAATTAGACCTATTATCACTCAAAAAACAGGAAATTATCAGTATCCGCAATTGAATATAATCATAGATAATACAGAAAGTATGCAAATTAATCAAATAACAAAACAGCCATTAATAAAAATATCCGACGAAATTTATGATGAAATAAAAAAACAATATGCTGGAAAAATAAATTTATTAAAATTCGATAATTCATTGAACGATTATGAAATTACGCTTGCCGAACAAGAAAATAATAATATAAAAAATTTGATAATTTCAGATTTTAATTTTAATATTCCGCAAACTTTCAATAATCGAAATTCATATTTCTTTCATATTTTCGATGAAACAATGACAAATTTAATAAATCTTCAAAACATCGAATACGAGCAATCTGAAAACAATTACAATTTCAAATTAAAAATTTCTGTCTTATCAGCTGGCGAATATACTTTAACAATAGAAGATTTAAAAACAAAAAAAAACATAAATTCCAAAAAATTAAAATTTAACAAAATCGGCAATTTTGAAATAGATTATCAATTTCAAAAAAATATTAATTCTGCGCAATTTCTAAAATTTAGCGTTCAGTCATCTGCAAAAGCCGAAGATATTTTAATAGACAATCATTTAATAGCTGCATTGCCCGATACTTCTAAAAAAAATAAAGTTTTAGTGATTTGCAATATTCCGGATTGGGATTTTGCTTTTTTCAACAGAAACCTAAATTCATTAAAAGCATTAGAAATAGATTATTACTATCAAAATCTGCCGGATATAAACAAACAGCTGAAGGATTATCAAAAAAATTATGATTTGTTAATTTTATTCAAACCGAATTTTTCAAAAATCACAAATTTTCTAAAATCTATTATTTTAGAAAGCGGAGCATTTAAAATAAAAAAAATTCTTTATTTCACAGGCACAAATAAAAATATCGTATCGCAGGATTTATTAAATTTGCTAAATTTAAAATTAAATAATCCTCCGATTTTAGAAAACAAAATAATTACCGCAGAGCATTCGATAAATTCGTTTATTATGCCGTTTATTGATTGGCAGAATCTGCCGCCGCTCGATAAAATGCTGAATTTAACGATAATAAATAATCCATATATTGTAAGATTGCAAACAATAAACGACAGCGCGCCGATATTAATTCAGCAGCAAAATAGCGATAATTTAATTTCAATTATTTTCACCGGCTCCGGTTTTTATAAATGGGAATTTTTTAGCGGGCTATTTAATAATGATAATATTATTTTTAAAACATTTTGGTGTAATATTATAGATTATTTACTGACGCATAATCAGCCAGATGAACTAAAAATAACAGGCAATCCATCAAATCTAATTTTTCATAAATTCGATAATGTTAATCTTGAATTATCGCGCTCAGATTTTATTAAAAAAAATAGCGCTAATCTCAAGATTTTACACTATTTCGATAATGATAGTTCTTATATCGATATATCAAAAACAAATAAGATTCCTACTGACAAAATCGGAATGAATACATTATCCGCAAAATTCAAATTTCAAAATAAAGACGCATCTGATAAATTTGAATATTATGTTGATAATCGCATAACAGAAAAAAATATTTTTGATAGCGAAAATATTAAAAATTCGCTGTCCGAAAAAAATAATTATTTTACTTTAAAAATGCGCGGTTATTTTGTTGAAAATATAAACAATATCATCAAGCCGGTAGAAAATTTAAAAACATTTGATATTACGCATAATTTCTATTATTTAATTTTCATTATAATGCTCTTCTCAATTAATTGGTTTTTATTAAAAAAATAAAATCATTCTTTTTGCGATTTTAAAGCATCTGCATTTTTTCGTTCGTATTCGTTAATTGTCATCAAAGCGCTTAAATATTTATGATAATCTTTTTCTTTTGTTTTATCTCTGCGTTCATATTCATCTACAAAATAAAGCGCTTCAATATATTTTTGCAATTCCAAATCATCGCGCCGTATCTGCCCTAATTTTAACGCCTGACTTTTCCGCTCTTCTAAATTAATTTTATTTTTTTCATATTCCGCTAATTCTTTTTGCAATTGTTTTTCAGTAGAAGTAGGTTTATTAACATACTTTCTTTTTGAACTACAATTAACAGCAATAAAAACCGCAGCGACAATGCACAGCAGCGCAAAAATTTTAATTTTTTTCATTTTTAACCAGCTCCCTTTTTTAATTAACAAATCTATAAAAATATAAATTTAATTTATTATTAAGAACCTCTACATTTTCCAATATTTTTTCAGATATATAATTATTTTTTTCATCAAAAAATTTTAATGTTATAAAGTATTTATCAGGCGGTAATTTCAAAACTATCACATCAAATCTACCGGGCAAAGTATTCCAATATCGTGGGTCTAATAAATCTTTACCGCGGATAAGCCAGCCGACTGGTTTGGCATCTTTTGTTAGTTCCTTGCGCGCCTCATCTTTAATCAAATCCTTCAAAAAATCAGTCACAAAATTTTTTAGAATATCTTTTATTCGCTGTTCTGGAATGTTAGTGTTATACGACTTTACAAAATTATCATTTAAAATAGCAAGCGCATTTATCGGCAGCGCCGATTTCGGCGGCTCGACCGGCTGATAAGACGGCGAAAGTTCTTTAAATATTACGGCTAATAACTCTTGATTATTTTGATTATACTGCGCTTCTGAAATTTTATACTGCGTTTTCAAATCATTATAAATTTCAAGCATTGTTTTGGAATAATTAATATCTTTTTCTGATCTTGGCAAATCAAGAAAAATCAATAAATAATGATTATCTCTATTATCTGACAAAAAATTATAGTTGTATTGCCGCGATTTTAATTTATTCGCCATATCTTCGCTTTCTGAAATATGCCCTAATAATTTCAAATATCCGCGCAACAAATCATATCCCGGCAAAAAATCAGGATTATAGGAAATTATCCTGCGCATCGCAACCATCGCAGTATTGTAATCCTGCAATTCTACCGCGGAAATCAAGCCCAACAATAATTCCGAAAAAATACTCTGTGGCTCGCATTTTATAGATTTGCGCAATTCAACCAACGCTTTTTCTATTTCGTTTTCTTTATAATAACAAACCGCTTTGAAAAAATGTAGAAACGCTAATTCATAATCCTTCATTTTATACGGCAATCTATCAGCAGCCACTAATGTACTCAATATAGGATTGCGATTGCTGACATTCGATTTTTCCGCTTGTTCTAATGTCTTCAAACATTCGCTGTATTCATTATTCCAAAACAAAGAGCTCGAATAATTTAATAAATAAATTGTCCGATTAATTGTCTTTTTTTTTTCGCTGCTTTTTTTATAGTTTTCTTTTGCTTCTAAATAATTTGCTTTGTAAAAAGCAATATCTCCTTTTTGCGCGGCTATCATTCCACTGCACGAACAAAAATTAGCAACTATAAGCAGCGAGCAAAAAAAACTAAATAATTTTACCATCTACTCTGCACTTGTGTTTTTTTGAATTCTGCATCGCCAGACCACAATTCTACGCCGGTAGTAGTGTTAGTAATTGTAATATTTAATCTGTAATATGTCTCTTGTTTTTGAGTAATCGGATTCCATGCTCTTTTTGCTGTTTTGTCTATTGCATCTATTCTACCATATAATAAATAGTCCGCGCCCCATAATTTCTTGCGCTCCTGAACATGCTGCGCCGTCTCATCTATCAGCGCCTGTTCATCTTTCAATAATGTCAATTTATCACGCTCAACAAAAATCACGCCTGATTTTCTTTTTATTGCGTCTTTAATTTTTTCACCGATTATTTTTGTATTAAAATGTTCAGAAGTCATATTATCAATTGCACGCAGCGCCATTGTCTTACCACGCACTTCTAATAAATCTTTATCGATTTTTTCTGATATTTGCGCGCAAAGATCGTCAATATCCACATTAGTCACGCCTGTATCTGCGCCGACATCTTTATCAAGCGTAACTTTTTTAGAAGCGCAAGACATAGTAAAAATTACCGAAAAACTCATTATCGCTAAAAACCACATTAATTTTTTCAACATAACAGATACTCCTTTTCTAATTAAATCATTTTTAATTTTATTATACTCTTAAACTTAAAATTAGTCAAGATTCAAACAACAGAGAATATAATGAAATACTGATAAAATCCATATTAAAAAAAATGGAATTGTGAAAAAAATACAAATAAAAAAATAATCGAATTTGTTTTTTAATATTTTGAGTTTAAACGCCGTGCACCTGTTCAGCAAGAAATTTCTTGATTTCAAGTGGCGGCTCTTTTGTCATTAATGAAACAACTATATTTGCCAAAATAGCGAGCGGCGCGCCAATCCAAGCAAAATACCAAGCATCAAGCCAGTAAGTAATAAACTGATGCGCAGGCAATATGGCTCCAGATTTTCCAGCCACAAAATAAACAAGCGAAATCAAAGAAATCAAACAGCCTACAATTAATCCTGCAATCGCACCTTGTTTATTTGAACGCCCCCACCAAATACCGAGCAAAAACAATGGGAATATTGTGCAGCCAGCAAGCGAAAAAGCGATAGCTACCAGTTGAGCAATAAGGCCGAGTTCCATCAATGCGACTATTGCGACAGCAACAGCCATAATTATTGTGCCGACACGCGCCATTAATAATTGATTTGACGGAGTAGCGTGCGGATTAATTACCTTCACATATAAATCGTGTGAAAAAGCCGAAGCGCCTGCTATAAGCAATCCAGATACAGTTGAAAACGCAGCTGATATCGCGCCTGCGGCAAGCAGCCCGACAATTAGCGGATGGACTTTTCCAAGCTGCGAAGTATAAACGACAATAGCGTCTTTTGCCAATGTTCCAACCTCTGGATTTGCAGATAATATTTTTCCAAATGCCGAATATATCGGCGCGCTCCAATACAATAAACAAATAAAAAATAGTCCCCAGACAACTGACCATCGCGCATCAGAAGTTTTTGGCACAACATAAAAACGCTGTATTACATGCGGCAGCCCGGCTGTTCCTATCATTAATGAAAAACATACTGCTATCCATTGAAAAAATGTTCTGCCCGCTGCTTTTGCCCATGGCATCGCATACTCCGGACTTGCAGTAATGGCAAAATCATTACCATACGCGTTTGTAAGTTTTTCGCCATTAACTACTTTTGCTTCTTCTTTACCTTCAACAATATCAGACACTACTTTGCCATAGCCGAGTTGCGGTATCCCCCAAAAATAATCATATTTATATGTAAGAATAAAAAGCGGTATAAGAAATGCCACAATAATAATTACATATTGTATCTGCATATTTTTAGTTACTCCGAGCATTCCTGAAATCAAAGTATATAATAATACGACTATTGACCCAATTATTACCGACCAAGTATAATCTATTCCTAATATCCATTTAAACATCAGACCTATTCCGCTGAATTGACCAACGCAATAAACAAATGAAATGAGAATTGTCAATAATGCGCCGAACACACGCATCCCTTGCGAATAATATCTATCACCTATAAAATCTGGCGCTGTATATTTACCATATTTGCGTATTTGCCCAGCCATTAAAATTAAAAGCAGCACATAACCGCCGGTCCAGCCGACTACATACGCTAGCCCGTCATAACCATAGCCATACATCATAGCGGCCATTCCTAAAAATGAAGCCGCACTCATCCAATTTGACGCAATCGCCATACCAGAACCAACTTTCGATATTTTTCTACCGGCTGCGTAATAATTAGCAGTATCTTTAACTCTATTCAATAATCCAACAACTATAAAAACTATAAGCATCGCAATCAATATTAATGCTGGTCCTGTTTTAAAACTTCCTTCAAGTTGCGTCAGCGTAGCGGCATAAATATTTGCAGAACACAACAGCAATATTAGAATAAGAATTATCAATAAATAGCCATTAAACCATTTAAAATTTATTTTTTGCATTTTATTCGCTCCTATTTTTTATAAATTTACAATAAACTCAATTTTCCTCAATAGAATATTGTTTATTTAATTTATCAATAAAAAAACAATAAGATAAACACAACAGCAAAAATAACACTAATAAAAATTCAGCAGTATACCAGTAATGAAATGGAAAATTTATAAATTTAGTATCAGTTAAAAACGAACGATTATGAATAAAATATTTGTCCATAATTTTCGGCAATTCGTTTTTTATTTCTTCAACGCTTATTTCAAGCGGCGTAGCACTTAAATAATAAGGCAATAATTGCGCAGATACGCTGTTTTCGTTCAAATTCAATATTACGCTTAATTTTTTCACTACTGCGTTATTTTTTTCTCTAATAGAATTTCGCACTGAAATTTTATCCGAAGATTTTTGAAGTTCTGCGCGTAGCGCGGATAATTTATTTAACTCATCAATTAAAGCAATTTTATCTTCTTCTGATAAAATTTCAAATACTGCATTATTCAATGCGGCGGCGGCGATTGTTTTTTCT
The DNA here is from genome assembly GCA_029551925.1 of bacterium. Classification (GTDB taxonomy): domain Bacteria; phylum JAGOBX01; class JAGOBX01; order JAGOBX01; family JAGOBX01; genus JAKPEO01. Next base: position 24,440 of record JAKPEO010000003.1, on the reverse strand, counting down.
TTTTTATTAATTGATTTACCTAATGCAGAAAGTAGCGTAGAGATATACTGTTGCTTTTCTGCTGGCGTTGCGGCGCCGCTCTGAATATTCTGCCAAACAGAATCAAACACAATTTTTTGGTGTTCGGGCTTAGGTTTTTCAAAAAATTTTAAAACGATTTGAAAGCCAAAAACCGCAACCGCCCAAATAATTATAAAAGCAATTACAATATTGCGATTGCGGCGCGCAAATTCTGATGACGGCTTAAAAAAATTAGTACTGTAATTTTTATTTTGCTTTTCTTCCTTCATAAAATCTACCTCCTATAATTTTTTTAATTATTAATTTTAAAATCAAAAATAATTTTACTTTGAAAATTATTAAACTGCGAAAATATTTTTTTCAGCATAGTCAATTCAATCCGGGTGAGTTTATTAATATTTATATAATTATCCGCAATTTTGTTTTCTGTAATTTGCAAACACTGACTCTTGAAACGCAATAAAAGCAAATAATTAAATGACTGCGCTAATTCATTATAAGCAGATTTGGGAATTATATTATTTTCATATAAAATTCTCAAACGTTCAAGAGTATTGCATTCTGTAATATTATTTTTTAAAGCATATAAACGCGCAAATTCAACAATTGGCGTCATTGAATGCTTAATATTAAAAGATTCATTTTTACCCGCTGATGAATCAACAAGTATATTGCCAAAAAAACTTAATGGCGGTTTAGCAAGCAGTGCGTTTCTTGCAAGATGATAGAAAAAAATAGGTGCAACGGCAGCGTTGCCGTTAATTGTATTTCTTAATTCATCCGCTAATGCTTGTTCGCCATAAACGCATCTAAAATCAAAAAAAATACAGGTGTTCAACAAATTTTTCGGTTCTGCGTTATTAATCCAGCCGACAAAATAATTTTTCCAATCATCAAGCGGACGATTCCATTTAGGATTTTTTGCCATAATTTCGCCTTTACAATAAGCATATCCTGTTTGCGCGAGCCAATCGCACACCTTTATGCCGAGCGTCAAAAAATATTTTTCCGCTTTTTCTGAAAGTTCGCCGGATAAATTTTCATACACAATAGCATTATCCTGATCAGTAACAAGCGTTTGTTCTTTTCTGCCTTCGCTGCCCATAAGTAAAAACGCAAATTTACAAGGCGGCGCGCCAATCTCGGCAATAGCAATACTTATCAATTTTTTTACTATATTATCTGATATGCGTGTAATCATACCCGTTATATTTTGGGCATTAGCGCCGCTATCAATCAATGCTTTTATTAATGACGGCGTCTTTTCACTGCATTGTTTTATTACATTAATATCAGCCGCAGCATTTATTTCACCGATAATAAAAGACGAAGTATGTCTAACCATTTGCAGCAATTCATCATTAGATATTACGCTTATTATTTTTCCGCTGTCATCTTTCACGGCAAGATGTTTAATCTTTTTTTCTTGCATCATAAGCAGCGCTTCAAATATTGGCGCGCGCGAATTAATTGCAGTAATCGGCGCGGTCATTATTGTAAATACAGGATTATTCAAATCCAATCCGACTGCCGCTACGCGACTACGAAAATCAAAATCCGTTACTATTCCAATAATCTCATTAGTTTCAGATATAATAAGCGCAGAATTACTATTGCCACGCGTAATTAATTCTGCGGCTTTTTTAATAGAAACATTCATTCCGCATAATACCGGCTGCAAAGTTATATTTTTCACCGGCTGACTTAAATATAAAAGCGATGTCTGTAATTCTACAATTAAATTTTCTCGTTCTTCCTCAACTTTTTTTTTATCTGAAATATTATAAAATAAACAATATCCTATTTTTTCGATTTCTGAAACAACAAAATATAAAGAAAATTCTGAATGCAGTACTGCGCCGGATTTTTTATATAATTCAATTTCAAATACAGAAAGTGCTGTTTTAGAATCAATTGCATTTATTAAAAGTTTTTTATCTTCTCTATCAACAAACATATCGCTCAATTTTGCGCCAATTAATTCTTTTTTATTTGCAAAGTCAAGCAATCTTGCAGCTGAATCATTAGCGTCAATAATATTAAATTTTTCGCTATCAGCGTCAAACTTAAAATAACCTATTTCAAGTTTATCGAGCAACATAGATATTTCTTTCGCTGTTTTACTTTCTTCTTCAGATATTTGTTTGCTAATATCTTTACATATCAATATCCATCCGGTTTTATCAGCGATAGTTATTTTTGAAATACTGATAAATGTTTCTATATCAGCGCTATTTTTTTTCTTGAGAGCAATAGTAAAATTAAAATTAGCGGCAGTTTGCTGTGTCTGTGAATTCAAAATATCTTTCAATTTCATAAGAGCATCTTTATATTCTTCTGCCTTTGAAAAAATATCAAAAATATCAAAACTAAAAAATTCTTCTTTGGTATAACCAAGTAAATTCAAGATATATTTATTGACATAAACAAATTTATTATCAAGTATCATAATAGAGCCATCAGTTGTAGCTTCAACAAGCGTCTTATATTTTTCGCGCGAGTCTTTCAGCGCTTTCTCAGCATTTTTGCGACGGCGCTCTATTTTCAAACTAACAAAAGTTATATAAAATAATAATGCCGAAATAATAGAGCATATCAGAATTGAAATATTTATCAAACGAGTGGTCATTTTTTTAATTTCTTCTTTTACATCTTCAATATAAATACCTGTGCCGATAATCCACCCCCAAGGTTTAAATTCCTTTACATACGATAATTTCGGCACAATTTTATTTGGGTCGTCTTTCCACTGCCACATATAGTCAACATAACCAGAGCCGGTAAATTTCACTGCTTTGATGAATTCAAGAAATATTTTTTTTCCTTGTGGATCCCTAAAATCAGAAAGTTTCTGCGTGTTTAAATCTTGACGATATGGATGCATAATCATTACTGGATAAGTATCAGTTATCCAGAAATAATCTTTGTTTTCTGGACCATAACGCAAACATTCAGTTTGCAATACAGCCAATCTTTTGGCTTCTTCTACACTTATTTTTCCTGTTTCTGCGGCTTCATAAAAATTTACAAGTATGCTATAGGCTGAATTTGTAAGCTCGCGTATCATTTCGCGTTTACGGTCCATTATATTTTTTTCAAAAGACGGAATCAAAAACCAAAACATCGTAATAATGAACAAACCAACTGCTGCAATAGTAGGAAGTATTATTCTAATTGCGGCATTATTAAATTCATTATTTTTTTTTATCATTAATATCCCGTTTAAGACTATACGGATAAAATTCTTTATATCATCTTACTATTAATAAAAAAATTTTCAATAAAATTCATTAATTAATTTTTCAAGATATCCGTTTAGATTTAGGCATATAAATATTTATTAATTATTCAATCAATTAAATTATAAAAACAAAAAAATCTTTATTTTTTTATCAATTGCCTTTAAAAATACACTTTTTTTCGAGCGCTTCGATTACTAGTTCAGGCGTGATGACTTTCATACATTGATAAGTATTAAATTTACAGGTTTTCTCAATGCAAGGAGAACATTCAATATTTGCTTCTATCACCACAGCATAATCAGAAAAAGGGCCGGTGGTTTTCGCATTAGTCGAACCGAAAACTGCCACCAGTGGAATATCAAAAGCAGCCGCTATATGCATTGGCCCGCTATCATTAGTCAAAAATAATTTACATTGTTTTATCGCTGAAAATAATTGCTGCAGCGATGTCTTGCCTATTAAATTTATCGCCTTAATACTATCGTCAAGATTTCGTAAAATTTCAGCGCCAATCTGTCTTTCATTTTCAGCACCAAATAATACTGGGATAAAATCATATTTTTTGGAAATATAATTTATAACTTTTGCAAAATAATCCGGACGCCAGCGTTTAGCAGGACCAAACGCGGCGCCTGAATTTATACCGAAATATTTTTTATCTTTCGGCAGCCAATTATTAATTACAAATTCATCTATATCTGGCAAAGTATTCAATGCTAATTTCGGTTTTTCGATTTGTTTGCCGCCGCATAAATACGCTAATTCTAAATGCAAATAAACTTGATGCTTTGATTTTAATTCTTCTGTTAATTCAAATTTATTTTTTAATAAATATCCGCGTAATTGCGTATCCCAGCCACTTATCTCATTAACTCCGCCAAATTTTAATAATAATGCCGAAGATAATGATTTCGGCAATAATATTCCTTTTTCAAATTTGCGGGCATTTAAAATTTTTATTGCCTTGATTTTTTCACGCTTATCATCTACTTCTATTACTTCTTCAATATATGGATTATTTTTATAAACTTCTGCTGTCCAGGGCCGCGACAAAACCACAATTTCAATATTTTTCAGGCCTTCTTTCAAACTTTGAAAAAAAGGCGATGCCATCACTGCATCGCCTATCCAATTAAAACCCTTAACAATTATCTTTTCTTTTTTTTCCATCATCATCATAAATTAACAAATAATTTTTTTTAATATTATTATAAAACATTTTTTTCTTTATGTAAACAAAAATCTTCTGATTAATAAATAAGTTTTCATTAAAACGCGTTTATAAAAATATTAATGGACTGAAAAAAATAATAAAAAATTTTCCTTGTTTTTTATAAAAAAAGATTAGAAAATTTTTAAAAAGTTTACCATATCCCACAAATAAAAGAAAACAAAAAAATGGCTTGATTAACGCCCCTATGAATAAAACAAAATAAAAAATAATTTCTATTTTATTCACATTTTTTTGTATTATTATTTTTGATGAAATTCAATAAAAAAATATTTGCTGCGTTTAGTTATTGTTTTTTTTCAAAAAAATATTAACCTTTTAATAATTGAAGTTTTGGGCTTTTAAAAAAATATTTATGTTGAAATATGCAAAATTATTTTTATATATTATACTTTTAATCGCCTTGTTTATTCTCTCGCAAAAAAATTTTTTATTATTTCATTTGTTTGCTGAAGGATATACGATTTTTATTGCTTTTGGAATACTATTAATTATTTTCCATACAAAAAAATATCTGACTAATAATTGTTTATTAATATTAGCAGTAGGCTATTGTTTTACTGCTATTTTAGACATACAACATCTTTTATTTTATCCGGGAATGACTATTATAAAAACTGCAAAATCCAATACCTCTGCGCAATTATGGGTTGCAGCAAGATTAGTCGAAACATTGACACTGGTATCTCTTGTTTTTTGTTGTAAAAAAATAAATAAATATTTATTACTTTTTGTTTTCGGCGGTTTATTTATTTTCCTTAATCTTATTATTTATTTCAAAATTTTTCCTGTTTGTTTTGTCGAAAATGTAGGACTTACAGATTTTAAAATCTATGCAGAATACTCGTTTGTTTTTTTGCTTCTAATAACACTACTATTCATAAACCAGACTCAAAGTTTTTTAGATAAAAATTCAATACGCTATCTAAAATTATCAATTGTTTTCTTTATTATTTCAGAATTAAATTTTACATTATACAAAGATATATACGGTTTTTTTAATGTATTAGGCCATTTTTTTAAAATAATTTCATATTACTTTATCTATCTGGCAATAATCAAAGAAATATTGATAATGCCATTTAATATAATTTTTAAAAATTTAGAAAATGAAAAACGGCAATTAGAAAACAAATACGAGACACTTTTAGAATACCTTCCGCAAAAAATATTTTTTAAAGATAAAAATTTAAAATATGTGTCTTGCAATAATAATTATGCTAATACATTGAATATCGAAAAATACAAAATTATAGGCAAAACAGATTTTGATTTTTTTCCTAAAGAAACAGCTGAAAAATACCAAAGATCCGATAAAAAAATAATTGAAACTAATATGCCGGATTATTTTGAAGAACAATATATTTTAAATAATGCAACGCACTGGCAGAGTATAACAAAAATGCCTATAAAAAATCCAAAAGGCGAAATTATAGGGATTATTGGGATAATTGAAGATATAACAGAAAAGAAAAAATTATTCGAACAACTCATCCATTCAGAAAAATTATCAGCAATCGGCAGATTAGCGGCAGGTATCGCTCACGAATTTAATAATATATTAACAATAATTTATAATGCCGCGCAAGTCGTAGAAATAGACAATTATCAAATAACGCCGGATTTAACAAAAATTATAATTGATACGACATTACGCGGTTCGGATATTGTAAAAAATATTATGGCATTTGCCAAGCCGCGCGAATTAAAAAAAGACTTAATTAAAATTGAAGATGTAATAGATGAAGTTTTAAAATTCCAAAGCAATCAATTTGTATTAGATCGTATTGAAATAATAAAAAATTATGAAAACACACAAAAAATATTTATTGACAAAGGTCAATTTCATCAAGTATTTTTAAATTTAATTATAAATGCGCGACACGCTATTTTGCCAAAAGGTAAAGGCGTAATTAGCATTTCAACTGTTCATAAAAATAATTATATAGAAATAAAAATTTCTGACAGCGGTATAGGTATAGAAAATAAATTTTTAAGTAGAATCTTCGAGCCGTTTTTCACTACCAAAGGCGCATACGCAAAAGATAATTTAGGACTCAAAGGCACTGGTTTAGGGTTAACTGTCACTGAAAGTATAATAAAAAATCATAATGGTTCAATCACTGTTGAAAGCGAAAAAGGTATAGGCACGACCTTTATAATTCATTTGCCTGTTCCTGAAAACAATAATAACCAAAAAACTGAACAAACCAATAAAATTACAAGTCAAAATTTCCAAAAATCTTTGAAAATTTTAATTATTGACGATGAAAAAGTATTTGCTGAATTATTTGCTAAATTATTAAAACATCATAATTGCGAAGTTCAATATTCAACATCAGGCGCAGACGGTCTAAAAAAATTCCAAGAAAATAAATTTGATATTGTATTTTTGGATATGCTGCTGCCTGATATGAAAGGCGAAAATATTTTTCAAGCATTAAAAAAAATAGATAAAAATATCCCTATTGTTTTTATTTCAGGGCAAATAACATTAGAAATAGAAAATCTAAAAAATTTAGGCGCTTTTGGTTTTATCCAAAAGCCTTTTGATATCGAAGAGATAAAAAAACTATTAATAGAATTAGAAAATAAAATAAATTAGTTAATAGATTAAACTTATTTTATCAAATCAGTATTTCTATTATTTTCAATTGAGCATAGCGGACATTACGAAAAATATTTTCTTCTAATGTAAATACTGCACTGATATTTTGGTTGGTTGTTAATTTATTTATTAAATCGCCTTTATTCCATAGCACTGCCCTCAAATTAGATAATACTGATGACTGCAATGTAATACTTAAATGTCTATTATCAGCGCCGATTGCCTTTGCGTATTTTATCCGCATATTTTCGCAATAAAATATCGGTTCTTCATTTAATGTGCCAAACGGCTCTAATATTTTTAAATAATCAAGCAATTCAAAATTAATATCATCGATTAACAGATCAGTATCTATTTCGATCATTTTGTCTTTGCTAATCATTTCAAATTTTGCAAAATATTCAATCATTGCTTTTTTGAAATTTTCAAAATTATCAAGAGTCATACTTAATCCCACTGCATATTTATGTCCGCCAAATTTTATTAAATACTCTTTAAAATTTGACAATGTCTCTACTAAATTAATATTGCCGTCAGCGCGGCCCGCGCCGCCTAATATTCCGTCTTCCTCAACAAATAAAAATATCGGACAATTAAATAATTCCCGCAGTTTATTTGCCACTAATCCAGTAACGCCGTGCTCAAATTGAGAATATTTCAAAATAACAACATTAGTATTTTCTTTTTCAATTTGCGTTTCCGCGTCTGCTACTGCTATTTCATAAAATTCGTCTGTTTTGATTTTTCGCAGTTTGTTCAATTCCATCAAATATTCGCAAAGCGCATATAATTGCGCTTTGTCGTCAGTCAATAAAAAATCCAGCGAATAACTTATTTTTTTCATTCTTCTGCTTGCGTTTAGTAATGGCGCGATTTTAAAACCGATGGTATTCCCGCTAATTTTTTCAATTCCTAATTTTTCAAATAAAATTTTTGCAAATAGCGGCGGCGCTGCTTTTAAAATATCATAGCCCAATTTTGTAATTATCCGATTTTCATTAGCGAGCGGCACAACATCAGCGATAGAGCCAATTGCCGCAATCGGCAAATATTTCCGCAAAAATAATTTGTAATTATAATTTTTTAATAATTCCGCGCTTGATATTTTTTTTAGATTGTCAGCATCGCTCTCAAAAAAAAAATTATTTCTTGAAAAATACAAAATAATCGCAGACGCTAATTTCAGCGCTACTCCGCAGCCCGCAAGCATTTTATCAGGATATTCACAATCAATTTGTTTAGGATTTAAAATAGTATAAGCGTTCGGCAAAGTATCCTGCGGCTCGTGATGGTCTGTAATAATTAAATCAATATTATATTCAGAAATTTTAGCCGCCGTATCAAACGCAGAAATTCCGCAGTCAACTGTTATTATCAACGCAATATTATTTTCTTTTGCATAATCTGCAATCTTCGGACTTATATCATAATCATCGTCGGGCGCTGGAATCATATATTCTACGCGCGCATTATGTCCTTTCAGCGTTCTATAAATTATCGCGATTGATGTGATGCCGTCAGTGTCTTTATCGCCGAATATCAAAATTTTTTCATTATTCATCAGCGCGGTTTCAATGCGTTTTACTGCTTTCAGCATATTTTTCATTAAAAACGGATTATACAAATCTTCAAATTGCGGATATAAAAATTTTCGGATTTTGTCAGATGTATCAGCGCCGCGATGCATTAATAATTCTACAAATTTTTGAGGGAGATTAGCATCTATTGAAATTTGATATGCTAAATGCAAATCAATATTATTTCGTTTAATTTTCATACTTGCCGGAAATCAAAAGTTTATTATATTCTTTCAAATATCTAAATATTTCTTCGCTGAATATTTTTAAATCATCATTTGAAATATTCAATAATCGCAATTTATCATTATCGCATAAATAACAAATATAAATTTCATCTGGATATTTTCCGAATATCTCAAATAGCGCTAAAGCATAAATCATCATCTGAATTTTATACTGCTGATTTTCTTCTTTGAAAGTTGAATATTTATAATCAACCAGCACAATTTTGTTTTCATTATAAAACAATACATCAATTACGCCGTGTAATCTAATCGTATAATCTTTGGCTTTCAACCGCAACACAAACGGCAATTCTTTTTCAATTACAAATTCATAAAAATCAGATAATTTATTTTTTAAAGTTTCAACAGCGGCGATAATATTTTCATAAATTTTTGCGGGATTTGAAATATTGTTTTTGTCGTTATAATCATCTAAATACTTATTCAAATTATTATTCGCATTATTATAAAAATCAAAATTTTTTAAGATAAAATGCGCAAATAAACCATCTGCAATATCGCTATTTTTTAATTTTGCGATCTCATCGATATTTTCTGATTTCAACCAATCATCAGCAATAAAATTATTATTAGAATTTTGGCAAGACAATATAAATTTTGCAAATTCGACAACTGAAAAATCCCATTCTTTTAATTCTAAATAATCTAATTTTTTTAATTCTTGTAATTTTAAAAATTTTTTAGTTATTATATCTTCGCTGATTTCTAATTCTTTTGTTTCTGCATTATTAAAATCTAATTCGGACATTTTTTTTATTTCAGAAAATTTTATTTTTTCAGATTTCAATTTTTTTATATAATCTTCTATTTTTTGAGCATAAGTCTCTTTATAACCCTTATATTTTATATTTCTTACAGCCATTAGAATCAAACAGTCTCTTGCGCGCGTGCAAGCAGTATAAAATATTCTGTGTTCTTCTTCAGTATCCGCTATTTTTTCGTGGATATTAATTTTATCAAAATTTTCATTATTAAAATCTTTGCCAATCAGATTTTTTAATTTAATATAAAATTCAGTTCTTGAAAATCGTACAAAATCTTTATTATTAACAGCGCCGCGATTAGTATTTGGCACTATGATAATCGGAAATTCTAACCCTTTACTTTGATGAACTGTCATTATTTTCACTACATTTGCATTTTCATCTATTAATTCCGCTTCGTTTTCAGAAGATGATTGTTCAGTTAATTTATCTAGCCATTCTATAAAATTATTAATATTTCTGGTATTTGTATATGCAATTGCTAAATCAATTAACTTATTTACATTAGCGAGTTTTTTTTCTGCATTAAACTGCGCAGCCAAAAATTCACAATATTCAAATTTCTCAAAAATTACTCTTAATAACTCGGCAATTGACATTTCAGAAAAACAATGATTATAGTAGTTTAAAAACTTGAAAAAATCATTTATTCTATTTTTGTCTATTTCACTAAAATAATTCTCATCAAAATACAAATTTGACACTTCGATATTTTCTTGCAATTGTTTTACAATTAAATATATTTGGTCGTCAGATAAAAACATAAACGGTGAACGCAGCACTGCAATTAATATATTAAAATTATTTGGATTAACAACAAGTTTCAAAAAATTTATAATATCAATAATCTCATAGCATTCAAAAAATCCGCGACCTTTAACTGTATAAAAAGGGATATTTTTTTCGCGCAGCGCTTGCTCGTATTGTTTGACATTATTAAAAGAACGCAGTAAAACAGTAATATCTTTATATTGACATTTTTTTAAATTATCAGTTCGTTTATCCAAAACATAAAAATTTCCCACTAACTCATTTATTTTTTTAGCGAGCGCCAGTCCTTCTAAATAACAATTAGTAATGTCTAATTGTTCTTGGTCAGCATCGTCATTGTCTGCCGTATCGCAATTTGTTTTATTAACTGCATTAGCCCCATTAAAATCTAAAAGTATAAATTCCACAGCGAAGGAATTATTTTGTATATCTTCACGCGCGCTAGTCATTTTATGGTGCGGGTCGTATTTTATCAATGTTCCATCATTTTGTGAGCCAGCCATTATTTGAGTAAATAAACCGTTTACAAAGTCAACTATTGTCTTGACAGACCGGCGATTTTGCGATAGAAAAATAACTACCGAGTTTTCATTATTAAAAATTTTATTTTGCCAGTCAATCATTATTCGCGCTTCTGCTCCGCGAAATCTATAAATAGATTGTTTGACATCGCCGACTATACAAATTTTTTTGTTTTGCAATATGCCGTTGTTAAATACTAATAATTTCAATAGTTCTTCCTGCAAATAGTTCGTATCTTGAAATTCGTCAACTAATACTTTTTGATATTGTTTTTTGCAGGCATTCAATATTGTTTGATTTTTATTTAATAAATCTACGACAAATTCTAATAAATCATTAAAATTTATCGTGCTATTATTTATTTTATATTCAATGATTTTTTTATGCGCTTCAAAAATAATTTTTACAATTAAATAAGTAATTTTATTGAGTATTGGAAAAAATCTGATTTTGATTAGTTCATCAACAGCATCTTTCAATTCATCTTTTAAATATTTATTATTTCCCCAATTGCCTTTGATAATTTCCGATAATTTAAAAAGTTCTAAATTTGTAATCTGTTCAGTTATTTGTAAATTTAAGGTTTTTAGATTATCAATAAATTTTTTGATAGTCTCAGCAGGGCTTGAAATATTTTTTATTTTGTTTAAACACTCATTTATTTGACAAATAATTTCTGATTGTTCAGGCATCTTTTCATTTATTAAGTTTTTAGAATTTTCATATAATGTCTCAATATGCACGCCTTTATTGCGTATATTTTCATAAATTTTCAAAAGTTTATCTGAAAAATTATTTATTATCCGAAATTCGCGCAATAGAACAGCGGCATATTCAATATCATCAGCGAAATTTTTTTTTAATGTTTCCTCAAAGAAAAGTTCCGTTATTTTTAAATCCTCGATATTATCTATAATTTCAAAATCAGGAGAAATACCGTAATCAATAGAATATTGTTTTAATAACTGCATACAAAAACTATGAAATGTCCCTATTTTCGCAAATCGCAAATTATCAGAAATTTTTTTTAGATAATCGTATGCTGCAGTATCTTGATTATTTTCAGAGATTTTTAATTCTTCTTGGATTCTCGAATATATTCGTTCACGCAGTTCAGTTGCGGCTTTATCAGTAAATGTCAATGCCAGAATATTTTCAGGGAGCAGCGGATTATCCGTATTTCTGCTGTTTAATAATATCCGTAGATAGAGTTCCACTAGTGTCGTAGTTTTACCGCTACCTGCGCCTGCTTGAATGCAATAATTTTTTTGAAATTCAAATAATTTTAATAATTCATCAGTCCAAATAATAGCCATAATTTATCAATTAATAAAATCAATTTTTGCTATTGGTATTATACCTGTTTTTCTGCGATTGTAAACATCAATATAAGTCAGCGGCACAATCGGTAAAATTTCTAATTGCACAGGACAGTTGTTATATTTAATTTCATTCGCTAATTTTGCGACTGCGCTATTAATTTCTAATCCGAACGGCAAATTAATAATGCCCAATAAATAATAACTGTCATTCTCATCTTTATATGATACAAGACAAATTTTATTGCTGTTATCAGCCGCGTCGATATTCAATTTTTTTTCGAGTTGATAAAGAAAATTTAAATCTACTGTTGTCTTTACTGAATAGCCGCCGACAAATAAATCTAAATAATTGCGCTGATTAATGAGATAATCGTTCACATAAAATTTAATAAATTCAAGATTCACGCCAGTTTTATATTCAGTTGAAATATTGCTGAATAACTGTTCGTTAATTTTTAAATTTAATTGCATATCAAGCGCCAATTCTTTTCCTGAAAATTTGAAAATCGTATTTACAGCGCTATCAGAATTTGTTTCAATAAATTTTTTAAGGTTTGCATAACGCTCTAACAAAATATATTCAGGTAAATTATCAGCATTAGAATAATAGTCTATATTAGCAATACAGAAAACTAATTCATTATCATTCAATTGATCTATTGATTTATTAAAAAAATATCTGCTCGCTGTTTCAAAGCCGTATATTTCTTTGCTAAACCGCAATTCATTAATAATTAGCGACTTTGCATCAAAATTATTAGTCATTAATTTTTTACGAATTTTCATAATCTTGATTTTATCAAAAAATCCGTCGTCTAAAAAATAAATCTGTCTAATTAAATAATTCAAATAAATATCATAAGCAGTATTTGAATAAATATCATTTTCAAGATAAAATTTCTGCTGAAAATTTAATAGATATTGTTTATTGAATAATAATCGCCAGACCTTTTCAGGAATTTTATTTATATCGGTTTTAAATCTGAAATATCTGTCGTATAAATAAAACATTCGAGTATTAGAAATATCCAATATTTCAGAATGATACGAAGTTTTGTAATTTTCAATAGTTGCCAAATCCGGCGTTAATAATATTTCACGAATAAACAAAAAATATATTCCAATGGCTATAAGCAAAAACAATAATGTCAATCTTAAATAATGCAGTATGCGATACCAAACAACTATCATTTTACCAATTCCAGCAATTGCCTGCCGAAAATTAACGGAGCAATAGTCGGCAGATTTTTTTGTAATACCTTAATATTTACTGATTTTTTTAATGTCTGCACAATCAAACCATTATTATCTTCCGCGATTCCCACTATTTCGCCGGCAGCAAAGCCGTCAAAATCTCTGTCAATAAATTCAGCGTTCCAGATTATGATTATTTCCTCGCCTAAATTAAAATGTGCCGGATAATAGTAATTTCCGGCTTTCACAATTCTACAAATTTTTTGCGCTTCCATTTTTTCAAAATCTATAAAACTATCGTCTATCGTATATTTTCTAAAATAACTTGCTTCCGCTGTATTTTGTTTTTTTGGCGTTATTCGACTTAATTTAATATTCGTCAGCACGCGGATTAATATTTCCGGCGCATAGATGTCAAATATCCGCGCTGATAATGTCGCCGCTGTGTCTTCGCTGTCTATTGGAATTTGTATCTGGTCTATTATATCTCCAGCATCGTATTCGTCAGTTATTAAATGAACTGATACGCCCGTTAGTTTTTCGTTATTAACAAGCGCCCACATAATCGGCGAAGCGCCGCGATATTTTGGCAATAGCGAAGGATGCACATTTATTGCATATCTAAATAATTCCAATATTTCAGCAGGTATCTTTAAATGAAATGTCGATGCGGCTAATATTTCAGGATTATAAGTTTTTATTTTTTCTTTCAGCACAATTAATTCAGATTTATTCGCTACTTCAATATATTCAATTTTATTTTTAGCGCATAAATCTTTTATGCGATTATATTTTATATACTCGCGCAAAGAATGCTTTGATAAATTATCTATTGTCTCTAATTTTTTTTTTAGAATAGTATTCTCTTCCGCCGGTTCAGTAATAACTAATGCTACTTCAATGCCGGCATTTATTAGATGTTCAAGCGAACTTGTGCCTTGCCCGATTAATCCGCAAAAAACTATTTTCATTTTTGAAGTTTTTTGAATACTCTATCAGCGACAAACTCCGGGACAAACTGACTTATATCTCCGCCAAATTTACTGATTTCTTTGACTACGCTCGAACTTAAATATGAATACTTTTCATTTGTCATCATAAAAATTGTTTCGATTTCATCTTCGAGTTTTTTGTTGGTCAACGCCATCTGAAATTCATATTCAAAATCTGTTATTGCGCGCAAGCCGCGCACTACTAAATTCACACCAAGCGATTTCGCAAAATCTACTAATAATCCATTGAATGTTTGCACTCTGACATTTTTAAAATCTTTAATCGCTAATTCTACCATTTCTCTGCGCTCGCCAATAGAAAACCAAAAATTTGTTTTTAGCGGACTCTCGATTATGCCGATAATAACTTTTTCAAATATATTAGCAGCGCGATGAATTATATCAATATGTCCGTAAGTAATAGGGTCAAATGTGCCCGGATAGATAATTGTATTTTTCATATTTTCTTCCTTTAAAAAAAATTAGCGCGGCTTGATTTTCAAATCCGCAGATAATTTATTGAATATTGTTTTATGCGCAGCTTCAATTTCATCGTCAGTTAAAGTTTTATGAAGCGATTGATATTTGAATTTTATTAATATTCCGCGATTTTCTAAACCGATACTTTCGTGCTCGTAAATACTTGCAAGTTCAAAACTTTCTAAAATTTCAATATTAAGCGCTTTTATTGTTTGTGCTATTATCGAATATTCTAATGTTTTTGGTATTAATAACGACATATCGCGAATTGTAAATGGATAACGCGAAAATTCTTTAAATTTCGGAGAATTATCAGAAATCTTTAAAAGCGCGTCAATATCAATTTCAAATAAATATAGATGTTCAGGTATATCATATTTATTCGCAAAATCAGGATGTATCTTGCCTAATATCCCAATTATTTCATTATTATTTTTGATTAAAGCAGACTGACCGGGTTGTAAAAAATTGATATTTTCCGCGGAAAATACGCAATTTTCAATATGAAATATCTCAAATAAATTTTCTATTAATCCTTTGACACAGAAAAAATTCGGCGATTTATTCGCATCGTGATTGAGCGGCTGTAAAATTTCGCTAATTGCGCCGGCTAATACATTAGTCTCTTTTGGCAATTCATTAATATTAATATTTTCGTATTTCTTGCCTACTTCAAAAAAATTATTGCCTGTGTTTCGATATTTATAATTGTTTTGAATTGTCTTTATCATACTCGGAATAATAGACGCGCGCATTACGCTAATTTCACGCCCTAATGGATTATTGATTTTTACAACTTTTTCTTCGCTGTAATTAAAAGTAAAATCTCTATTCAAATCAGGATCGATAAATGAATAATTTATCGCTTCGTAAATTCCTTTATTAGCAAAAAACTGGATAATATTATTTATAAATTTCTGTTGATTATTATGCGCGCCTAATGTCAGCGGCTGGCTCGGAGCAGTTGACGGGATTTTGTCATAACCGTTTAATACAGCCAATTCTTCAATTATATCTATTTCGCGTTCTATATCAACGCGGCGAAACGGAATTTTTATAGCGATAGTTTCTTGCGTCTCGTCAATAATTTCAAATGATAAATTATTAATTATCTCTTTTACTTTTTCGCGCGGGATTATCAGCCCTAAAATTTTTTCAATACGATCATAACGTAATTTCACTATTTTCTGCTGCGGTTCATTGCCAGCTACTTCATAAATGCAATCGCTAATAATTACATCAGGGCAATTTTGATATAGTAATTCTATCGCTCTATCGCTCGCTAAATTCACACGCGAATAATCTACGCCGCGCTCAAAACGATAAGATGATTCAGAAGAAAATCCCAATAATCTCGATGATTTACGAATATTTAATGGATTAAAATATGCGCTTTCTAATAGCACTCGCGCGGTATTATTCGTTACTTCGCTATCGCTGCCGCCCATCACTCCGGCAACTGCAATCGGTTTATCTTTATCAGCAATCACTAAAACATCTTTTGATAATTTATGCTGCGCGCCGTCTAATGTCTGTATTATTTCATTTTCATTCGCTAATCGCACTATAATTTCGCTGCCGCCGATATGTTCGTAATCAAACGAATGGAGCGGCTGACCTAATTCTAATAAAACATAATTCGTAATATCTACTACATTATTGATTGCGCGCTGGCCTGCTTGATATAACCGCGTTTGCATTAACGCGTCAGCGTTTTGAATTTTTACATTTTCAATATAACGGCCTGTATATTTTGGACAGCCGTTATAATCTTTAATTGATATTTTAATTTTATCTGATGTCTTTAATTTTTGCGATGGGTTGAGATTGACATTTAATTTTTTTACTTTTCTACCGGTTACAGCTGCTATATGATACGCTAATCCTAATATACTCAAACAATCTGAGCGATTCGGAGTAATCTCAATTTCTAAAATATAGTCGTCTAAATTTAAAATTTTAATTAAATCCGCGCCTATCGTAAGTTTTGAATCATTTATACGCCAGATATTTGCGGCACTTTCGGCTAACCCTAATTCTAATACTGAAAGCATCATACCTTCTGATTCGATATTTTTTATCGAACGCTTTGTTACCTGTTGACCATTGGCTATTACTGCGCCGGGTATAGCGTAAGCGACATAATCGCCGGTTATTATTGTTTTATCTGTTGTCACGCATTGATATTCGCCTTTTGCGCCGCAATCTACTTTGCAAATATTCAGTCTTTCAGTCGCTTCCTGAACTTCTTTAACATAGCCGTAATATATATCTTTTAAATTTTTACCGGGCTGTTTGATTGACGCTACTTCAATGCCTGATGATGTCAATAATTCAGACAATTTTTCTAATTCTATATCGTCAATATTAATAAATTCCTTTAACCAATTTAATGGAACTAACATTTCAGTTTTTCTCCCTAAAATATTTTATTCTAAAAAAGATAAATTAAACAATGTCTGATTTTAATTGTCAATCATTATTTTCAATAATCAATGCGGTTGGCTAATGCGCCTGATAATGTGTCCTTGTCTGTATATTCAATTATACTACCTAATGGTAAGCCGGTGGCGAGCCGCGTAATTTTAATATTTTTTGCGGCGGTCTCTAAAATTTTTTGTTTTAAATACAGCGCCGTTGTCTCGCCTTCTTGCGTAGGATTTAATGCAATAATAATCTCTTTAATATTTTCGGTTTTTATGCGCTCTAATAATTTCTCGATTTTTAAATCTTCTGGCATTACGCCTTTTTGTATTGAAATCACGCCTGATAATGTATGATACAGCCCATTAAATTGTCCGGTTTTTTCAATATTCAAAATATCAAACGGTTCTTCAACTACGCAGATAATTGCGCTATCTCTATTTTCTGCGCTGCAAATATTGCATAATTCTGTTTCTGAATAATTTCCGCATTTTTTACATAATAGAATTTTTTCTTTTATCGCAATTATCGAATCCGCTAATTCTTTTGCAAATTCATTGTTTTCTTTGATTAAAAATGCCGCTAATCGCAGCGCTGTCTTTCTGCCAATCGTCGGTAATTTCGATAAGTTGGTTATTAACCGTTCTAATGATGTATTAATTGTCGCCATACAAAAAAAATATTCCGTTTATTATAATGTTAATTTATAAAATCAAAAAATAACTTTTGTCATTATACTGATTTTTTTTAGGTAGATAATTCTATAATTTAATATCTACAAATCTTGCGCAATTTTATATTAGCATAATGCAAAATGTCAAGCCAAAAAAAATCAGGTATTTGTTCATTTACAAATTGCAATATAATATGGATATTCATTATAAATAACGCGGTATGCGGTTTTATCGACTAATATATTTATATTTTCTACGAGCGTCAGCCCGTCACCTTTTTGATTGTCAAAAGAATAATCCAAAACAAAAGCAAATATTTTTTTTCTGGTATTGCGAATATTCAAATAAGCGGCGGAGTCATTAAATATAAATTCGTTTTGCCAAAAACTTACGGCATTATTGGTATTCTTCATAAAATATAATAATCGTTCAGTTGTAATTATGACTTCATCATATTGTATGTTTTTGCAGATTTCTGAAAGATAATTTTGCAATACTGCGTTTTTTCTGCTTAAATCATCAAAAAAAATTTTATGGTTAATATGTTTTATCGGCAATTGCGCTACTCCGCTGATTCTATTTTTTAAAGGTTTTATTTGCTGCGCAATTATTGCGATAACTATAATCATCAAAAAAATATCTGCAATATTTTTTTTTGAATATTTAGTTTGTATAGATTTTAATGTCAAGAGCAAAGTTATATAAATGCCAGAGGTATAAGTGCATAAATGCGTAGAGTCTCTTAATGACGCGTTATCATCAGAAAAAAAAGCGTAAATGAACGGAATAAAAAAATAAAAAAACAATACTTTTAAATTTAAAAAAGGAACAAATAGCAAAGTTGAAAATATTGTTATTAAAAATATTTTATTTGCTTCTGAAACTAATCGCTTATAAAAAATTAACGGGGATTGAACCGCGTTTTTTAGGATTGCGTTAAAATCTGCGCCTAATTGCGAATATACTTGATTTACAATTTTAGGTTTGTCTAAAAAACTTATATCTTCGTGAAATACTATTTTTTCAGATGTTTGATCATAATTTAGCGGAATATATCCGATGAATTTTTTAGATACAATTGTCAAACTGATAGCGATAAAACACACAGCGCAAAAAAAATAAAAAGCGACTTTGTAGTTTTTAGTTAGAATCAAATAAACAATAGGCATCAGCGCAATAAAATATCCGTCTTCGCGCGAAAGCATATTTAATAATGTGAATAAAAAAGCGGTTTTATATTTTTGTAAAATAACATAATAAAACGCTGGTATTATGAACAGATAATAGTCAAAACCAAAATCGCGCAGTTGATAATCAAAAAAATAATAATGAAAAAAAAATAATATTGTGAGCATTAAAGCCACAGCTTTACTATTCAGTAATTTATCAGATAAAAGAAAATAATAAATTCCGATAATTGAAAATATAACCGAATTAACATATAAAAACAAAACGCCGCTGCGGTCAATAAAAACATAGAGCGGCAAAAGCAGATATGTAAAAAAATGATGATGTAAATAAAGTATATTCGATACGCCGGTAAAATAAATATCGCTCACTAATCGCAGAGCATATTGAAAATCCCATCCCTTTTGATATGTTGAAAATACCAGAAAATTTAGAGAATTCAAAAGATTACAAAAAATAAAAATGATTATTGCTAAAATAATATAATGAATAAAATTTATTTTTTTTTTTGTTCGCACTTTTATTTTAATCTGTTATGATTTTAAAATAAAAAAATGCAGAAAATGCTTTAATACTATTTTTAATATAAGCATCCGCAATCAGTATTAGAAAAAATTATCGCATAATTGAAAATTTTATTGCTTATATTTTAAACATTACAAAATTAACGATATAAAAGCATTCTCTGCATTTAATAATAATCATTTATTAGCAGACATTATTTCCCAAAATTTAATCTGGTATTATTGTAGTGCCTGCATTGCCTTTTAATGTTTCGTCAAATAAATCAGTTTTGGTAATATACGCTATATGTCCGCCATTTGAGACAAAATCAATAACAGCGTCAACTTTAGGACCCATACTGCCAGCAGGAAATTGATCCGGATATTCTTCTTTTAATTTTTTTAATTCTGATACCTTAATTTTTCTTATTGATTTTTCATTCGGCTGCTGATAATTTAATTTTATTCCGTCTTCGCCTGTAAAGATAGTTAAACTTACTTCAGCGCGTTTTTTGTTTTCTTCGTTGTATTTTATAATTTTTCTGCCTAATAATGACGATGCTAAATCTTTATCTATTACCGCGTCTACACCAGAGTAAATTACAGGTTTTTCTATATTTTTAGCAAATTCAAATTGTATATCAAATCTTGATTTTGCAATCTTTTTGTCAGATAAATCTTCTATTTTTACTTTATATACCGGGATGCCGCCGCCGCCGACTGTTATTGGAATAATATCGTTTTTCATACACGCTATTATTGCGTCAAAATCTACAATATCAATAGGCTTGGGGGATGGCACCACTCGACGCCAAATTTCATTGCCTTGACTGTCTTTTTTATAATATTTCATTATCCAGCCCTCTTTTTCGCGTTCTGCTACTTGTTCTTTTGTATATGCGCTGCCAATGAATTTTGTGGGATTTTTGAACGCCGGATCATCTTGTGCAACTTCCACACGTGTAATAATCGTAGAAATAGCGCGATAAATGCCTAATTCCTGTAAAGCATTATGCTGCATCTGCGAGATCATAAAGCCCATACCGCCTTGCGTATCTGCCACACATAAATCCAATTGAATTTGATAAATTACACTGCTTGCAATTTCAGACCTTAATAAAATACTACCAACCTGCGGACCATTACCATGCGTCAATAAATATTTATCTTTTGGATTTCGTTGAATAATTTTAGCAATCTGCCGACAAGTCCGCGCTGTCTGCTGAAATTGTAAAGGCACGCTCGCTTGAATTTCATTGCCTTTTTCATCTTTCAAACCAGTAGGCGACACTTCATTTCCGCCAAATGCAAAAATTCTAATTTTTTTCATAGTATAACTCCTTAAAATTTTTTTAAAATTTATTTTTTAAAATTATTTTTTAGGGTTCTTTTAAATATTCAAGCATTTTTGCTCTTAATTCTTTTTTTAAAATTTTGCCAATCGCTGATTTCGGTAATTCAGCAATTTTAATAATTTTATCCGGCACTTTATAATTTGCTAATTTTTCTTTTAAATATTTCAATAATTTTAATTTATCAAATTCTGTAGTTTCATCTACTACTACAAAAGCAATGATTTTTTCGCCATGCCGTCTGTCATTATAACCGACAACCGCAGATTCAATTATTCCATCAAAGGAATTTATATGCTTTTCTATTTCTGCTGGATATACATTCAAGCCATTGACAATTATCATATCTTTAATTCTATCGACTATATAATAATTTCCATTATCATCAACAACAGCAACATCGCCTGATTTATACCAGCCGTCAACTATCGCTTCATTTGTCGCGAGTTCATCATTATAATATCCCAACATCACATTTGGCCCTTGAATTAATAACTCGCCAGGCTCGTTGGTTTGACAATCTTTACCGTGTTCGTCAACTATTCGCAATTTTACGCTTTTTAAAGGTTTACCTATTGATTTTTTGAGGGGCGGCAAACCAATTGGATTTAATGCGCAAACAGGCGCAGTCTCGGTTATTCCAAAACCTTCATATATCGGCAAATTAAAAATTTTCTGAAAATTATCAAATGTCTCTTCATCAAGCGCGGCACCACCTGAAATTACAAGGCGTAAACTTTCAGTATTAAATTTTTCTTTTTCTTGCTGAATAATCAATAATTTCAACATTACAGGCACTGCTAATAAAATTGTAATTTTGAATTTTTCAATCGCCAACAGCGTTTGTTTAGGCGTAAATTTATCTACAATATAAACAGGTATAGATTCATATATTTCAAGCATCGCGGCGCAATTAAATGAAAATATATGAAACATAGGAAGCACATTAATAACAATATCATTGCTTTGAAATTTTAATGCTAATATCATATCCTGAATATTTGATATTAAATTATTATGGCTTAATAATACGCCTTTTGCCGCGCCGGTTGTGCCGGAAGTAAAAATACATACAGCAGGATGATTCGCTGAAATATTTATTCGCTGAAAAGTTATTTTATTATATCGCTCAATTAATTCAGTATATAAATTTGAATTGACTGCTAATTGCAATTGCTGTTTTGGAATAACTGTATCTATTATTACAATATTTGAAATAGTTTTGACTAATATTTCAAATAGCTGCTGATTACTCAAAAAGCGCGCATCTAAAAATAAACATTTGAATTTTGTCTTTTGAATTATATAAATTAATTCTTCGGGTTTTAATGTATAATTTAATGATGTCAGTATTCCACCAATTTTCCAAGCAGCAAATGAAATCACAATAAATTCTGGAGAATTCAAACTTAAAATGCCAATAAAATCATTTGATTTTATACCTAAATCTTTTAAATAATTAGCAATAGCAGTTGAATGATTTTCTATTTCTGAATAATTATAATTTTTGGAAGCGCTTAACAGTATTTTTTTTTCCGGATATTTTTCTGCATTTCTTGTCAGAACATCAACAAATGTTTCATTTATCATACGCTCTATTTTAAATTCTCATTTAAAAATAATCAATATAAAAATTCAAATTAATATCAGAAAATATACAGATATGGTATCCCCCTTTTTAAAAAAATCTAAATCAATAGTAAAAAAAGTAAATGTAGATAATTATATCAGGAAACCATTCTTTAATTAAAGTCGCTATTTTTTTCAGTTTTTATAAGAATTTTTGCCAAAAATTCGATGAAGCAATACTAAAATCTTTAAAATGATTAAAAAAAATATTAGCAAAAATAATATAGGTAGGCGTATTACATTCAGAAGCGAAATCTAAAAACACAGCTCCACTGCGATTTTTTTTTTGATAGTATATTGATATTAGCAAAGACTATATTTAATCATAAAAAGTGTAATAATTCGGAATATCATAAAGGAGTTTCTTATTTTTATCAATTAAATCGTCTTTGCCTTTTTCTTCATATCGCTTTAACCAATTTCTTACAATTTTGAACGTCGTATTATAATGCGACCCTGCTGATTTTATTCCGTAACTTTTGGCATATTAAATCATTTATTAAATGATTAAGATTTATTTTTATCATATCATAATATTTATAAAGAAACTGGACCACATAAAATATTTTCCTCTAAAAAATTTTATGTGGGCCTTAAAATTGTATTGACAAATTATTTTTTTTTGATGTATTATTTTTAGTATATTAATTAATTTTTTATAAATTAAATTGATGAAGAAAAAAAAATTAAATATTGGATGCGGAATAAACTGTTTTGCTGATTGTATAAATATAGATTTAAAAAAAAACGAAGGCGTTAATTTAATAACAAATGTCGAAAAATTATTTTTGCCTTTCAAAAGCGAAATATTTGAACTTGTTTATTGTAAAGACATATTAGAACATCTCGAATATATAAATTTAATCAAAGAAATTCATAGAGTATTAATTAAAGGCGGACAATTAATAATTGAGGTTCCGCATTTCACTTCAAGAAACGCTTATACAGATCCAACTCATAAAAAATATTTTTCAATTGAAACATTTAATTTTTTTGTCAAAAATCATATCAGAAATTACTATTTTGATTTTGCCTTTTCAAAAATTAATGAACTTAAAATTACATTTGAACCTAAACCATTTACTTTTATAAATAAAATTTTAGAGACAATAATCAATCAAAGTTTTGAAAACCAAATTTTTTATGAACTTACATTTCTGTCGAGAATATTCCCAGCAAAACATATTTTAGTTACTTTGGTTAAATAAAAAAATTATTACATATATATAGTATAATACCATAAGAATATCATGGCTTGAACAACTCCGAAGCGTGATAAAAATGTAAAAAGATTTCGCACTACATTTCGGCAAAAAAACAAATATTTTTTTGCTTTTTAAATAAACATTCTAACCCGGATATTTCATAAAGCAAGTCAATAGAAGAAAATATCCGAGTTAACCTGCATATCACACTTATGATTTGAAAATTTTCTGATAAAATTATAAATTTCATAGAAAACAGCAGATAAAAAACTGAAACATTCAAAAATCGCAGATTATTTTTTTTATTTTGACAGAATTTTTCCGTTAATTTTAATCGATTAATATATTGTTGTTTTCTGTTATAAAAAGTAAAAATTATTTTTTAATTCAAATTCAAGCAAATTTGTCTGAATATTTGTTGATAAGGATAATTTTCTGTCATCAAAAATATTATTTTTCTCGCTTTTGAAATAATTATTGAACTGATTTTTAT